>DATNQJ010000079.1:0-22191 GCA_036704085.1 Stenomitos sp. | reverse complement strand
GCCCCCCCTAGCAGGGGGGGAAGGGGGGGTAGATCCGTTGGCTCTACTGAAGCCTATGGGGTCACCATCACAGTGCCACCACCCGCCCGCACCGGAGTCCCATCGTCCGCCCAGACCAGCCCGCCCTCGCGCATCACGAAGAACGTCCCGTTGACCCGGCGGTGACCCTGGATCGAGGGCTCGACCGACGTCTCGGGGGCCGCCACCTCGGCGGGCGCCGCCGTCACGGCCTGAGGCTGGACGGCCTCCTGGTTGGGATAGACCTGCCGGGTCAGGCGCTTGGCCCACTCGCCACGCACCGGCTTGCCATCGTCCGCCCAGACCAGTTGGCCGTCCTGGATGCGGTAGAAGTGACCCTCGACGCGCTTGTGGCCCTGGAAGGTGTCGCCGACGAGCGCGCTATTCCGCGTGAGCTCGGGGTTGGGCGGCGGCAAGGCCACCGCTCGGGCCGGAGCCTGGACGCCGTCCGGGCTCAGCCGCTGGGCCGTCCGCTGGTTCGAATGACGCAGCAGCTCGGACGCGGCGATCTGATGCTCGCCCAGCCGCTCGGCCGTCCGCAGGCGGTGCCGATGCTCGGCCTGCCGCGCATGCCGGCTCTGGACGACGCCCGTGCGGCGCGGGATGGTGAAGACCTGCCCCGGGTAGATGAGGTCGGGGTTGCGGATCTGGTCGCGGTTGGCCGCGTAGATGGAGCGCCACTCGCGACCGCGTCCCAGGTAGGCGCGCGCGATGAACCAGAGGCAATCCCCCTCCTTGACCCGGTAGCGGATCGAGGGGGCCTCGCGCTGGAAGGTGACCTTCTTGACGATCGGCCGTACGGGAACGGCCACCGGCGCCTGGATGTGCTCGGGAACGACGGGCTGGGGCGCGGGCGCGGGAACGGCCATGGCCGCCTCGGCCTGGGGCAGCACGAGACCCGCCAGCAGCGTGGCGGCGACGACCGGTTGAGTCAGGTTCCTGCGGACGCGCATCGAGTCTCCCGAAAAACCTTAGAGCCCCATGTTAGTTTATCGGATGGTTGGGCCGAACCTAAAGGTCACCCGTCACAAAGGACTGTACCGTGTCGGCGGGGGCAAAAGCAAGCCCCTGACTAGTTCCTGGTGTCATGGGGCGCAGGGGTCAGCTCTGGTCCGTGTCTTGCCAGACGGGCAGGGTGAACCCGAAGGTGCTGCCCTTGCCCTCGGTGCTCTCGGCCCAGATGCGTCCGCCATGCAGCTCGACCAGGTGCTTGGAGAGCGAGAGTCCGAGACCCAGCCCCCCAAACTGCCGCGTGGCGCTCGGGTCGGCCTGGAAGAAGCTCGTGAAGAGCAAGGGAAGCTTTTCCGAGGGAATGCCGATGCCCGTGTCCTTGACCTCGACGCACACCATGGGGCGGTGATCGCTTTGCACGGTGGTGACCCGCAGCCAGACCTGGCCGCCGGAGGCCGTGAACTTGAGGGCGTTGGTCAGCAGGTGCCCCAGGACCTGGTAGGCCCGCGAGGGGTCGGCGTCGACGTAGGGCAACTGCTCCTCGCAATCGCATGTGAAGGTGATGCCCTTGGCCTCGGCGAGCTTGGAGTAGGTCTCGCAGACCTGGTGGGTCAGCAGCTCCAGCGAGACGGGCTGACGGTCGAGGGCCAGGGTGCCAGTCGCCAGCTGGCTCATGTCGATCATCGTGTTGATCAGGTCGCGCAGGTGGTAGCCCTCGCTCAGGAGCTCGTGCATGAAGCTGCGCTGCTCGTCGGTGAGCTGGGTGCTCAGCTCTTCCTCCAGGATCTCACCGTAGCCCAGGATCCCCGACAGGGGCGTGCGCAGCTCGTGGGTGACGTTGGCGAGCAGGTTGCGGCGGATCTGATCCAAGAGCTGGAGTTGCCGGTTGGCTTCCGCCAGGTCGCGCGTACGGGTGGCGACCTCCTTTTCCAGGTTGGCGAAGTAGCTGGCATTGCGGACGGCCAGGGCCCCGAGGTAGGCCAGGCTCGAGGCCAGATGGCGGTCGGCTTCGTCGAAGTGCCGCTCGCGGGCCGTCCCGATCGCGATGCCTCCGATCAGGCGCTCGTCGAGGAACATGGGGACCAGCATCAGGCTGCGGGCCCTCAGCGCCGCCAGGAGCGGGTACTGGTCGGCCCGTAGCTGGGTGGCATCGGGCACCATGAGGGGCCCCGGGGTCCGGACCAGGGTCTGGAAGATCTCATGGTTCTGCGGGAGGGGCTGGTGGGTCGGCAGCTCGATCGGGCTGACCTGGCTGGGGATGACGACTTCCCCGTTCTGGAAGAGGGCGACGAAGCCGCGATCGGCCCCGAGGATGGAGAGCAACCGGTGCAGGAGGCGATCCAGCACCCCGCTGATGTCGGGCCGCTGGCGCGAGATGTCCTGGGCGGCGTCGTAGAGGGTCTCGATCTCCTGGGTCCGGCGCCGGGTCTCCTCGAGCAGACGGGCACTGAGGACCGCCGCCGTGATGCGCTCCGTGAGGCTCTTGGCAAGGGTGGCATCGAGGTCCAGGAAGGGATCGCGCTGGCGCGACAGCAGCACCAGGCTGCCGATCAGGGTGTCCCGATCCAAGAGGGGCAAGACGAGCGCCGATTGGGCTCCGCCCGGAGCGAGTTCCGGCGCTTGCTGGGAGAGATCCTCCAGGTGGACGGGCCGCAGGGTCCGGGACAGGGTCTGGAGCGCCGGCATCTCGGCCGGCAGGATGAGGTCCCGGAAGTGCGGGGCGGCCTCGGACCAGTGGGCCTCCCGGTACGAGGTTGCCGCGACCCGTTGGCCGGACTGGGGCTCGGACTCCTGGAGGGTGACCAGCGCGACACCGCTCGGAGCCAGCATCTCGCGCAGGCAGTCGGCTGCCGTCTCCAGCACGTCTTCCAGGGGCTTGGGACCCCCCAGGTGGGCGGCGATGTTGGCAAGCTTGGCCGCCCGATCGGCGGCGTGTCGCGAGTTCTCGATCAGGCTGGCATGGGAGAGCACCAGCGCCGCCAGGCTCGAGAGGCTCTGCGCCAGGAGCAGGTCCCGCTTGTGGAAGCCCCCTTCCTGGATCGGCCGGTACAGGGAGAGGGCGCCGATGGGCCCCTCGGCGGCGAGCAGGGGCAGATGCATGGAGGCTTCGTCCGGGCCGTTGTGCATGACGGTGCGCCGCTCGTGAATGGCTTGGCGGGCGATCTCCTCGGAGCCGGGGAGCCAGAGGCACTCGCGGCTCGCACTGCGGTCGTGCACGTAGGCGGTGATGCAGGTGAGACGCTTGGTGTCGTCCCAGGTCCAGGCGAGGCCCCGGCGTGCCCCGAAGGCCCGGGCGATGTGCGCGAGTACCAGGGAGGGAAGCTCTTCGGTGCGCTCTTCACGGGCCGAGTCGCGCGCCAGGCGCATCAGTTCGCCTAGCTCGCGCCCCTGGGCGGCCAGGGTGTCGCGCTGCCGTTCTTGCTTGGCCCAGAGGCGTTCCGAGCCGCTCACGAGCACGTCGCGGATGAAGCGATTGCACGAGGCCAATTCCACCTGCAGGTCGGGCGGAGCATCGGTGGGAAGGGCCGCCGCCACGCGGTCGGGCAGCATGGCGATGGCCTTCAGGAGGATCGGGACGGCCACCCCGCGCCGCATGGCCTCGTCGACCGCCCGCGTGAAGGCTTCATGACCGGCGGCCTCGCCTCCCTCGTGCCAGCTCGAGAGGCACGAGCCCACGCGCGCGACGGCCCACTGGGCGTCGGCCTCCGTCACCGATTCGTCCCTGGCGATCTGGAGGTGCTGAATCGCGGCTGAAATCAGTCGGGCGAGCTCCGACCGGGCGGTAGACTTCAAGGTGGCCCCCTCCATGCGGCAACCGAGCCCGTGGGACGGTGCGCTATGGGAAGTCTATCACCCTGCGGAGGGACGTCCTAGAAGCAATGGCGGGTTGCGACGCGCATCAGAGGGGCTTCATGTCCAGGGAGATGTCCAGGCTGCCCGCACTGTGGGTGAGGGCTCCGACCGAGATGAAGTCGACCCCGGTCTCGGCGATCGCCCGCACCGTCTGCAGGGTCACGCCGCCGGACGCCTCCAGGCGAGCCCGCCCGGCAACCAGGCTGACGGCCCGGCGCATGGTGCCGGGGTCCATGTTGTCGAGCATGATGATGTCCGCGCCCGCGGCGAGGGCCTCTTCGACCATCTCCAGCGACTCGGTCTCGACCTCGACGGTGGTGGTCGCCGCGGCCCCCTGGCGGGCACGGCGGACGGCCTCGGTGATGGAGCCGGCGATCTCGATGTGGTTGTCCTTGATCATGATGGCGTCCGCGAGCCCGAACCGGTGGTTGCGGGCTCCGCCCACCCGTACCGCGTACTTCTCGAGGAGTCGCAGGCCGGGGGTGGTCTTGCGGGTGTCCAGGATCTCGGCCCGGGTGCCGGTGACCGCCTGCACGTAGGCCGCCGCGAGGGTCGCGGTCGCGCTCAGGCGCTGCATGAGGTTCAGGGCCACGCGTTCGCCCGAGAGGATGGCCCGGGCGTCCCCCTCCACCGTGGCCGCCACGGTGCGGTTCGCGACGGTGGCGCCTTCGGCCGCGTGCGCCGTGAAGACGAGCGTCGGGTCGATGAGGTGCCAGAGGCGCTGCACGATGGGCAGGCCGGCCACGACCCCGGGCGCCTTGTACAGGAACTCGGCGCGGGCCTTGCTGCCCGTCGGCACGACGGTCTGGGTGGTGAGATCCCCCCAGGCCCAGTCTTCCTGCAGGGCCGCGGTGAGGAGGGGGTCGAGGATTAGCGGATGGAGGACGCCTCCACCACCTGGAGAGACTGCGTGAAGTGCTTCAGCCACTGGGTATCATCCTTTGCGGGGTAGTCGGTGCGGAAGTGGGTGCCGCGGCTCTCCTGCCGCCACAGGGCGGCCCGGCAGACGAGCTCACCGACCTGCAGGAGGTTGCGCAGCTCCCACAGGGGGCGGGTGCAGACGCGAAGGGCTTCCTCTTCGACCAGGACGCGCCAGGCCACCACGCGCTCGAGGGCCTGGTCGAGGCCGTCGGCGTTCCGGAGGAGGCCCGCATGCTGCCACATGGTCTCCTGGAAGTCCCGACGCAGGCTCGAAACGTCGAGGCTGGGCTCGCCGTAGGGCGGGAACATGGCCACCACCTTGCCGGGCACACGCTCGGCCTCGGTGGGCAGCGGATCCTGGCCGATGGCGAGCGTGGCGCGGCGGCCGAACACGACGGCCTCCAGGAGCGAGTTGCTCGCCAGGCGGTTGGCGCCGTGGACGCCGGTGCTCGCGACCTCGCCGACGGCGTAGAGGCCGGGCACCGTGGTGCGGCCCATGAGGTCGGTGCGGGCGCCGCCGATGAAGTAGTGGGCGGCCGGCGCGACCGGGAGCATGTCCTCGGGCGGGTTGAGGCCGTGCGTGCGGCAGAAGTCGACGATGGTCGGGAAGCGCTCCTCGACCAGCTCCTTGGGCAGGTGGCGCAGGTCGAGCCAGACGTAGGCGCGGCCGTCGTGGGCCATCTCGGCGGCGATCGCCCGGGCGACCACGTCGCGCGGCGCGAGCTCCTTGTCCCGGTGGTAGCGCTCCATGAAGGCCTCGCCGGCCTGGTTGCGCAGGATGGCGCCCTCGCCGCGCACCGCCTCGGAGATGAGGAAGGTCTCGACGCCGGGCAGCACCAGGGCCGTCGGGTGGAACTGCATGAACTCCATGTCGGAGATCTCGGCGCCCGCGCGGTAGGCGAGCGCGATGCCGTCGCCGGTGGCCGTCTCGGGGTTGGTGGTGTTGCTCCAGGCCTGGCCCACGCCGCCCGCGGCGAGCACCGTGGCCCGGCCGGTGAGGTAGCGGATGGAGTGGTCGTCGGTCATGACGACCGCGCCGCGGCACCGGCCATCCTGGAGCACCAGGTCCAGGACGAAGGCGTGCTCGATGGTCTCGATGGAGGGGTTGGCGCGGACCTGCTCGACCAGGGCGCGCTCGATCTCGAAGCCGGTGGCGTCCCCGCGCGCGTGCACCACCCGGCGCCGGCTGTGGGCGGCTTCCAGGGTGCAGGCGAGGTCGCCTTCGGGCGTGAGGTCGAACCGGACACCGGCGGCCATGAGGGCGCGCAGCTGCTCGGGGCCCTCGGAGGTGAGCACCCGGACCGACTCCTTGTCGCAGAGGCCCGCTCCGGCCACCAGCGTGTCCTGGTAGTGCAGCTCGGGGGAGTCGTCGTGGGCGATGGCCGCCGCGATGCCGCCCTGGGCGTAGCGGGTGTTGGAGTCCATCAGGTTTTGCTTGGTGACGAGCACCACTCGGTGCCCGTGGTCGGCGAGGGTGAGGGCCGTCCAGAGGCCGCTGATGCCGCTGCCGATGACGAGCACGGGGGCCGTCGCGTGGGAAGCCGGGACGTTTTCCATGGTCACAGGATCCTCGATGATGGCGCGGGGCCGACGGTTCCGGCTCCGTAACTGCAAAATCTCAGTATACCATGGGCGCCCGAACGACCCGCCAGGCGCCGCTCTGACGGCCAGCAGGCGGCGATCCGCGATCGCGATCGGCACGAAGGGTGGTGACGTTTGAGTTGGCAGGCGTTACGATGGATCCAGACGTGAGAGGAGGCAGTGCATGCAGGCAGAGCTCGAAGCGGAGCGCCCGGCTGTGGACTTCGTGCCGATCGAGTGCGATTACCTGTGCGGCGAGAACATCGGTTGGACCAAGCGCTACCTCGAGGAGTGCCGCAACCGCCTGGAAGCCGCCGAGGCAGAAGACCCTCCCTACGCCCAGTACCTGCGCGTCGAGATCGCGGCCTACGAAGATCTCCTGGCTCGCTTCCAGAAGCCCAAGGCCTAGTCGCCGCCTTGTTCGTTGACCGCCTCGGGACCCTGTGCTATGAACTGCCTGACGGTCTTCGGAGGAGCGGCATGCGAGCCTTGACGGCAATTCCCCTGGTCCTGGCCCTGATGCTCGGAGCGGCCCCGGTCGCCTCGGCGCAGGAGCCGTATGCGGGCTCGGCGCGGGTCACGCCGTACCTGGTCTCGGCCCACCTCCAGCTCGCCCTCAACCACCTCCGCCAGGCGGAGGCGGCCCTTGCGACCGAGCCTGGCGAGCGCGACACCCTTCGCTCCAACCTGGGGCCGGTGCGTCAGAGCCTGGCGGACGTCTCCGACGAACTCGCCCTCGCTCGGATGGCCACGGCCGACCCGGACCAGCTCAGCGCCATCGACCGGATGCTCGCCGAGACCGACGCCGTGCGCGACCTGCTCGAGAGCCGGGCGGCGGCCGTGCCCGACAGCCTGCGGCGGCTCGAGGGGGACGTCCTGGCCCTGCACCAGACGGCCCGCAGCCAGATCGCCATGCGCGAGGACGTCATCACGCGCGAAGAGAGCGGGCGCCCGGCCGTTCGCTAGGCCCCCAGGAACTCCGCGAACACCTCATTGGAAAGCCAGATGCCGCGCGGGGTGAGGCGGTAGCGATCGCCCGCGTCCTCCACCAGGCCGGCCGCCGTCAGCCGTTTGAAGGCCTCGGGGAACCGCTCGGCGGGGGCCATGCCGTAGCGGGCGCTGAAGCGCTCCTTCTCGAGCCCTTCCTGGGTCATGCGCAACGCGAGGAAGACCGTCTCCTCGACTTCCTCCTGCGGATCCTGCTGAGGCGTCCGGGGCCAGGTCGGCTCGGGCTGCCGGAGGTACTCGGGGATGCCGCGCGGGTTCTCGTAACGGCGGCCCTGCCAGTAGGAATGGGCGCCGGTGCCGAGCCCGATGTAGGGCTCGTTGCGCCAGTAGATGCGGTTGTGGGTGGCCTGGTAGCCGGGCCTGGCCCAGCTCGAGATCTCGTAGCGCTCGTAGCCGGCGGTGGCCATGCGCGCGCTGAGGCGATCGCCCATGGCGACCTCCAGGTCCTCGGGCGCGAGCCTCAGCTTGCCCTTCTTCTGCCAGGCCCCGAAGACGGTCTGCTCCTCGAGGATGAGCCCGTACACCGAGAAGTGCTCGGGCCCGAGCGCGAGGGCCGCGTCCAGGGTCGCCTCCCATTGCTCCATGGTCTGGCCGGGCAGGGCGTAGATGAGGTCCAGGCTGAGGTTGTCGTGGCCGGCGGCGCGCATGGCCTCGAAGGTCCGGTAGACGTCCGCGACCGCGTGGTCGCGCCCGATGGCCGTCAGGAGGGCGTCGTCGAAGCTCTGCACGCCCAGGCTGAGGCGCGTGATGCCCCGCTCGCGGGCCACCTGCCACAGCTCCGGACCGCCCGTGCCGGGGTTCACCTCCATGGTGCGCTCGGCGCCGGGCACCACCGTGAAGTGCGCCTCGATGGCGTCCATCAGGCGCGAGAGCTGGGTGGCCGAGAGGATCGAGGGGGTGCCGCCGCCGAAGTAGACGGTGCGAATCGGGAGCCCCTCCGGATAGGCCTTCAGCTCCGCTTCAAGGGCGGCGAGGTAGGCTTCGAGGTGCCGCTCCTGGCCCGCGTAGCAGGCAAAGTCGCAGTAGTAGCACTTCTTGAGGCAGAAGGGGATGTGGACGTAGAGGCCCACCGGAGCGTCGGTGTTCATGCCTCCATGTTACGCGAAACTCAGGCGCGGTGGAACTCGCGGGCCAACAGCCCCATCGCGAGGAAGTCGTGGAAGCGCCCCGCGTAGAAGCGATGCTCGCGGAGCCGCCCCTCTTCGACGAAGCCCAGCTTGCGGTAGACCGCGATCGCAGGCGCGTTGTCGACCTCGACATAGAGGCGGGCCTTGTGGAGGCCCAGTTCGTCGAACAGGTAGGTCAAGAGCGTGCGCAGGGCGTCGGTGCCGAGCCCCGCCCCGCGGCACTCGGCCGAGCCCAGGTAGAGGCCGACCGTCGCCTGGCGATCGCCCGCCTCGTAGGTGCCGTACCAGCAGGTGCCGATGAGGGAGTCCTTGGGGCCGTCGATGGCGAACGTCCGGCCCTCCTGAGGGCTGGTCTTCTGAAGCTCGCCCTCGAACCAGGCCTCGAGCTCCTCGAAACCCGAGATCCGCTTACGCGAGCCAATGAGGGTCCAGAGGTCGGGATCGTTCCACCATGCGAAGAGCGCCTCGAGGTCGTCGCGTTCGAGGGCGCGCAGCCCGATGTGCGCTCCGCGGATCATTCGATGGAATAGCCGAGGGTCTTGGCGCTCGCAAGGACGAGCGACCGCATCTCGGGCTGCTTGGCGGTCACCTTCACGGCCTTGGCCAGGGCGCTGACGGCCTCGTCGAGGCAGCCCTCGCTGTGGGCCACCGCCGCGATCTTGATCAGGCTCGGGGCGTCGATGGCGCTCGCCACCGCGCGCTGGAGGCTCGAGACGACCTTGGGGCGGTTGCCTTCCAGGGCGAACATGCCCACCTTGTCCAGGTGGCGGAAGGTGAAGGTCGGGAAGGGGGCACGCACGATGCTCGCGGGCATCATGTAGGTCACGCCCCGGTAGAACAGGGGCTGGAGTTCGACCTCCGGGGTCTCCGCCGTCTCCTCGGTCGATGAGACCGTCAGGACCAAAGGCGCGGTGCCCGGCTTGGGAAGCTCCTTGACGACCGGTTCGGAGGCCCGGATCGACACGTCAACGGCCTTGGGCTGCTTCGTCTTCTTGGCAGTCGTGGTCATGGCCATGGGAACCTCCTTGGTACGTCGCTCGGCGGTTGGGCTGGAACCGCGGCCTAGAAGGTTATACCCAAAAAGCAAGGGTTTGGGAGGAGTTCTCCGTCGCTTAACGGGGGAAGTTCTCCGCGAGCTCCTCGACCTGCTCGGCCGTCATCTTGAGGTGGATGCCGTCCGCCTCGACGTGGTCGATCCAGCCGAGGGGGATCTCGACGTCGCGCTTGAACAGGAAGCCGCGCCGCACCACGAAGCCCAGGGCCTTCTCCGAGTCGGGATCCATGACCACGTCGGCCACGTGGCCGCACTCGCGATCCGCGCAGAACACCCGATCGCCCTCGGAGACGATGGCCTCATTGGGGGGGACGTTCACGTGCTCGATGCGCAAGGGGGCCTGCGTGTGGAACGGGGAGAGGGTCGCGCCGACGTTCGCGGCATAATCGCTGGGCCAGAGGACGTCCGCGTGTTGCAGATCGCCAGGAGGGCTCCACTCGGCCGAGGGCAGCGAGAAGTCGACCTCGGAGTAGGGCGGGGCCGCCTCCAGGGCCTCGCAGGTGAGCCGCACGTGGATCCAGTCGTAATGGGCCTCGGAAACGAGCGAGGCGGGGATCACCCGGTAGTTGCCCTGCGGGGTGTGGACCACCAGATGGGTCACCTGGCGGTGCACGGGCTCGATCACGACCCGCTCGAGGTGGCCGCACTCGGCGTCCTCGCATTTGATTGCAGCCTTGATGCGGATGCGCGCAGCTTCCATCGCTCTCCCTCCGATCTGCGTACCTCATGGCGGCGGGGACGGATCCCGGCCGCAACATATTGTAACAAAACGCCAATCCTCCCTCCCCTCAAGTGGCACCCGAACGTGCGTTGACACTCAAGAGGGCCGTGGGATACAGTCAGGGGCAAACGTTCATAAATCTTAACGAAAATCTTTGGCATGGTGGGAACGGTAAGGAGGAATCGGTATGGCGACCAAGAAGACGACCACTCGGGGTGCGGTGTCTCGCAGCGATCTGACGGTCCGCGAGGCCGGACGCCTGGGAGGCAACAAGGTCAAGGAGGAGTACGGACCGGAGTTCTACTCCCAGATCGGGACCAAGGGCGGTGAGGCCGTGCGCGAGGCGGTCGAGAGCGGCGAGCTGCCCACGGACTTCTACAGCAAGATCGGTCAGAAGGGTGGCAACAAGGTGGCCGAGGAGTACGGCCCCGAGTTCTACTCGCAGATCGGCAAGAAGGGCGGCAACAAGGTCAAGCAGCAGTACGGTCCCGACTTCTACAGCAAGATCGGCACCAAGGGCGGCCAGAAGGTCCGCGAGCTGATCGAGCGCGGCAAGCAGGGACGGTAACCGTCGAACGGGAAACCGGGAGGCCAAAAGGCCTCCCGGTTTCTCATTGCTTGAGCTTGGGGTCGAGGGCGTCTCGGAGGCCGTCGCCCACGAAGTTGATGCTCGCCACCGTCAGGAAGATCAAGAGGCCCGGGTAGAAGGCGAGCCACGGGGTCATGACGAGGTACTGCTGGGCGTCGGTGAGCAGGTTGCCCCACGACGGGATGGGCGGCTGGATGCCCACGCCGAGGAAAGACAGGGCGCTCTCGAGGGTGATGGCGTCCGCCACCCCGAGGGTCGCCGACACGAACACCGGAGCGAGCGCGTTCGGGATCAGGTGCCGGAAGATCTGGCCCATGGATCCCACCCCCACCGCATGGGCCGCCTCGACGAACTCCTGACCCTTGAGGGCCAGGATCTCGCCGCGCACCAGGCGCGCCACGCCCGTCCAGGACGTGAGGGCGATGACCAGCACGATGATGCGCAGGTCGTGCCCCAAGAAGGCCACCAGGACCATCAGGAGCATCAAGAGGGGCACGCTCTGGATGACATCCACCAGCCGCATGGACACCGCGTCGACCCAGGAGCCGAAGTAGCCCGCGAAGGCTCCGACCAAAGTGCCCAAGAGCACGCTCAGGAGCGCGACGATGAGGCCCACGGTCATGGAGATGCGGCCCGCGTACAAGAGGCGGGTGAGCACGTCGCGGCCCAGCTCGTCCGTGCCGAGCCAGTGCTGCAGGCTGGGCCACCAGTGGCCGGTCTGCGTGAGGTCGTTGCCATCGAAGGCGTAGGGGCTCACCAGGGGGCCGACGTAGACGGCGATCGCCAGGAGCAGCAGGGTTGCTAGCCCCGCGACGGCGAGCTTGTGCTTCAGGAAGCGGCGGGTGACCGAGCGCCAGCGCGGCTCGGCCGGGGCGAGCTCCTGGACGGGGGCGATGAAGGCAGGGGCGGTCGTGGCCATGTTCGTCTCCTACTCCATCTGGATGCGCGGATCGACCACGCTGTAGAGCACGTCGGCGAGCAGGTTGAAGACCACCACCAGCACCGCCGAGATCATCAGGACGCCCATCATGACGGGGTAATCACTCTTGCCCATGCTGTCGTAGAAGAGCCGCCCGATGCCCGGCCACGCGAAGATGGTCTCGGTCATGACGGCCCCGCCGAACAGGCCCGGCATGGCCATCATGACCACCGTGACCACGGGTAGGAGGGCATTGCGCAGGGCGTGGTAGCCGATGACCACCCGCTCGGTCTGGCCCTTGGCGCGGGCGGTGCGGATGAAGTCGGCACGCAGCACCTCCAGCATCGACGAGCGCATGAAGCGACTCCATGAGGCCACGCTCACGATCGAGAGCACCGTCACGGGCAGGACCAGGTAGCTCAGCCCGTCGACCCAGTTGCCCTCCTGACCCAGGGAGTGCATGCCGCCGGCAGGCAGCCAGTGCAGCTTCGCGGCGAAGACCATCATGAGCATGATGCCGAACCAGAAGGTTGGCAGCGAGTAGCCGAGGAAGGAGGCCGTGGTGGCCGCGTAGTCGAACTTGGAGTAAGGCTTGATCGCCGAGTACACGCCGAGCGCGATGCCCACCACCAGGCTCACCACCGTCGAGAGGCCCATGAGGACGAGCGTGTTGGGAGTCCGCTCGGCGATCATCTCGAGGACGGGCCGGCCCGTGAAGATCGAGTGGCCGAGGTCGCCCTGCACGGCTGCGAGCAGCCACTTGAAGTAGCGCATGTGAATGGGCAGGTCGAGTCCCATGGCGTGGATGAGGCGGGCGCGGTCGGCCGCGTGCATGTGGGGATTGGCGCCGTAGACCGCGAGCGGTCCGCCCGGCACCTGGTTCATCAGGATGAAGAGCAAGGCCGAGATGCCAATCAGGAGCGGAACGGCCGTCAGGAGTCGGCGGGCGAGGTAGCGGGTCACGGCTGTTCCTCCGTCGAGTCGACATACCAGTCCTTGACGTTCCAGACGAAGCGGCTGGAGGTCGGGTTGGCCTTGAAGCCGTGCAGGTGGCGGTTCATGCCATGGGTCTCGGTCCAGTACACCAGGGGAATGGTGGGCATCTCGCGGTCGAGGATCTCGGTCATTCGCCAGTAGAGGGGCTGCCGATCCTTCTGGCGCAGTTCGAGATTCCCCCGGTCCAGGATGCGGTCCATCTCGGGGTCCCGGAAGCGGAAGGTGTTCTGCCCCTCGGGCGGGATCATGCGCGTGTGCCAGTTGGAGATGTTCGCCGCCGGGTCGATGCTCGTCGAGTAGGCGAAGAGCGCCGCCTCGTACTTGCCGCCCTGCAGGAGGCCGGTCGGGTAGCCCGCGAAGAGCAGGCCGCCCTCGACGTTCTGGATCTTCATCTCGGCGCCGATGGCCTTGAAGTAGCCCTGCAGCACCAGCTCCGCCTGCTCGCGGATCTTGCGGCCCGCCGTCGAGTTGATGGTGAAGCTGAGGCGCTGGCCGTTCTTCACGCGGACGCCGTCCGGGCCCACCTTCCAGCCCGCTGCGTCGAGGAGTTGCCGCGCCTTGGCGGGATCGTAGGGGCAAGGCTCGCCGAGCTTCGGGTTGTAGGACCAGGAGAGCGGGTGCTCGGTGCTGTGGGCGACCGGCCAGATGCCCTTGTAGATGGTGCGCGACATCTCGTCCTTGTTGATGGCGTGCGCCAGGGCGACGCGGACGGCGCGCTCCTTGAAGAGGGGCTTCTCAAGGTTGAACGAGATCTGCTCGTAGGACATGGAGGGGACGATCGACACCCGGAAGGTCCGCTGCTCCTTGGCGGGCTGCAGCTGTTCCAGGTTGAAGTCGGCGTAGACGTCGATGTCCCCGTTGGCGAGCTGGATGTAGGCGGCGTTGTCGTCGGGGATGAACTTGAAGTAGAGCTTCTGGAGCTTGGGCGCGCCGCCGAAGTAGTCAGGGTTGGCCACCAGGCCCACGTGATCGCCCGCGACCCACTCCTTGAACTTGAAGGGGCCGGTGCCGACCGGCGCCCGGTTGAAGCCGTCCAGGTTGATGTCCGCGCTCTTCTCGAGGAGGTGCGCGGGCAGGATGGGGTCGTTGGGCAGGGAGAAGAGGCCCAGGTAGGGTGCGTAGGGCTCCTTGAAGTGCACCACGGCCGTGAGCGGGTCGGGCGTGTCGATGCGGGTGATCTTGTCGTAGCCGTCGCGACTGCTCACCAGGACCTTGGGGTCCATGTGCATCTTCCAGACGAACCAGACGTCGTGCGAGGTGAGGGGTACCCCGTCATGGAAGCGCACGCCCGGCCGCAGGTGGTAGGTGACAGCCATGCCCTTTCCCTCCAGCTTGACCATCCCGTTCTCGGGGGTGGGCAGCGCTGTCAGGAGGTCCGGGTAGAGGTGCATCTGGTCGTCGACGCCCACCAGGCCGTTGAAGATCGGCGTGCCGACGTCCACCGCCGAGATGGCGTTGGTCAGGGTCGGGTTGAGCTTGTCCGGCTCCTGTTGCGATCGCACCACCACCGTGTCGGAGGCGTTGCGGCGCGAGACATGGGCGTTGGCCTGGGCGCAGCCCGCGAGGCATGAGCAGGCAAGCGTCAGGGCCAAGACGGCCCGCCAGGGGCCGGGAGTGCGGTGCATCAAGCGTGTTTTCCCCCAGCAGCAACTTCCCGGACGGGAAGGGGTGGTCTACGCCTTGGTGTTGGTTACGCCTTGGGAATGGTGGTGGTGATGGGGCCGTTGGAGTGGGCCATGGGCAGCTCGTCGACCAGGTGGCAGGCCACGAAGTGCTCGCCGCCCATGTCCTTGAACTCGGGCTCGGTGGTCTTGCAGATGTCCTTGGCGAACGGGCAGCGCGTGTGGAAGCGGCAGCCCGAAGGCGGGTTCACCGGGCTCGGGATGTCGCCCTGCAGGATGATCCGCTCCTTGCGGATGGTGGGGTCCGGATCGGGCACCGCCGAGAGGAGGGCCTGCGTGTAGGGGTGCTTGGGGTTCTTGTAGAGCTCGTCCGAGCTCGCCATCTCCACCATCTTGCCCAGGTACATGACGGCCACGCGATCGCTGATGTGCTCGACGGTCGCGAGGTTGTGGGCGATGAAGAGGTAGGTGAGGCCGAACTCCTTCTGGAGGTCCTGCAGGAGGTTGAGGACCTGGGCCTGCACGGACACGTCCAGGGCCGAGACGGGCTCGTCGGCGACGATGAACTTGGGGTTGATGGCGAGCGCGCGGGCGATGCCGATGCGCTGGCGCTGACCGCCCGAGAACTCGTGCGGGTAGCGCTCCGAGTAGCCGGGGTTGAGGCCGACGCGGTCCAGGAGCTCCTTGACGCGCTTGGTGAGCTCGGGCCCCTTGAGGACGTTGTGCACGCGCAGGGGCTCGGCGATGGACTCGCCGATGGTCATGCGCGGATCCAGCGAGGCATAGGGATTCTGGAAGACGATCTGCATCTCGCGACGCAGGGCGCGCATGTCCTTGGGCTTGAGGGTGGTGACCTCCTTGCCCTCGAACTGCACCGAGCCCGTGGTCGGCTCGATGAGGCGCAGGATGAGGCGGCCGGTGGTCGACTTGCCGCAGCCGGACTCGCCGACCAGGCCGAGGGTCTCGCCCTTCTTGATCGAGAAGCTGAGGCCGTCGACGGCCTTCACGGCGCCGACCTGTTTGTTCCAGAGGATGCCCTTGTGGATGGGGAAGTGCTTCTTGAGGTTCGTGACCGTCAGCAGCGTCTCGGACATTACTTGGTCTCCTTGGTCAGCCAGCAGCGAACCAGGTGGCCCGCCTCCACGGTCTCGAGCAGGGGCACTTCACGGCACTTGGCATTGAAGTGCTTGCAGCGGGGACCGAAGGAGCACCCCTGCGGCAGCCGGGACAGGGAAGGCGGCTGGCCCTCGATGGGCTCGAGACGCTCCTGCTTGGCGCCCATGCGGGGGATGGAGTTGAGGAGCCCCTGCGTGTAGGGGTGCTTGGGGTTCTTGAAGAGGGTGTGGACGTCGGTGTACTCGACGACCTTGCCCGCGTACATGACCGCCACGTAGTCGCACATCTCGGCGACC
This sequence comes from Stenomitos sp., assembly GCA_036704085.1. GTDB lineage: Bacteria > Cyanobacteriota > Sericytochromatia > S15B-MN24 > UBA4093 > DATNQJ01. Next base: position 6,419 of record DATNQJ010000079.1, on the reverse strand, counting down.
ACCCCCAGGTCGTGGGTGATGAGCACGACGGCCGCCCCGCGCTTGGTGCGGATCTCGCGCATGAGGTCGAGAATCTGGGCCTGGATCGTCACGTCGAGGGCCGTGGTGGGCTCGTCGGCGATGAGCAGCTCGGGCTCGCAGGAGAGGGCCATGGCGATGATGACGCGCTGGCGCATGCCGCCCGAGAACTGGTGCGGGTAGTCGTCGATGCGGGTCGCGGCCGCGGGGATGCCGACCGCCTCGAGGGCCGCGATGGCGCGCTTGCGGGCGGTGGCCTTGTCGACCTTCTGGTGGAGGATGATGGCTTCCATGATCTGCTCGCCCACGGTCAAGACCGGGTTCAAGGAGGTCATGGGGTCCTGGGAGATGAGCGAGATCCGGTTGCCCCGGATTTCCCGCATCTCGCTCTCGGAGAGCGCGAGGAGGTTCTTGCCGTTGAAGAGGATCTGACCGCCCACGATCTTGCCCTGGGGGCCCGCCACGAGGCGCATGATCGAAAGGGACGTGATGCTCTTGCCGCAGCCGGATTCGCCGACGATCCCCAGGATCTGGCCCTTCTGGACCTCGAAATCGACGCCATCGACCGCTTTGACGATGCCTTCTTCGGTGGTGAAGTGGGTTTGCAACCCGGAAACCTTGAGCAACGCTTCTGCCACGTGTCCTCCGTGAGGGCGGTAACCCAACCAGGGAGCCCAAAAGACGGGAAATCCCAGGAGACAACGTTATCACACGACCAGGGGGTTGTCCACGACCGATCGCTTCCGCCGGGGGTCAAACGCCCGGCGAGACGTTTCACTCGTCGAAGTATTCGCCGATGTGGAAGTCGGAGGGCTTGTCGAAGCGGTCCGGACTGAGGGTCGCGCTCTTGATTCGATCGACCCGAAACACCCGCCGATCCTCGCGCATGTGGCAATAGGCGATGAGCCAGTGCAGGTCCCCCATCTGCTTGACGCCGTAGGGGTCGATGCGCCGGCTGTTGAACTCCTCGCGGGTCATGGAGAAGTAGGAGATCTCCAGGGTCCGCCCCTCGTCGATGGCCTGCTGGATGATCGGCATGACGCCGTCGATGGCGTACATGGGCAAGGCGTAGCTGGAGTCGGCCGTCATGGCGTCCAGATCGCTCGTCTCGCTCTCGTTGAGGCTCGCACTCACGATGTCCTCGACGATCTCGTCGGTCATCTCGAGCAGGTCTTCCGGCAGGGCCCCCTGGAGCTTGCCCATCAGTCCGGCCATCAGGACGTCCTGAGGCACGCCGTTGATCTCGATGACCTCCACCATCTCGTCGAGGAGCTTGAGCCCCACCATGAGCAGAACGGCCTCATCGAGGGAGAGTCGGAGCGGTAGGTTGGAGGGATCGCTCATCCTTGGGGGATCTCCTGCGTCTAGGCCGCGAGAATTGGCGCCAGTGTTGAGATTGCTGAACTTCGGCATCTTACGGGCCTCCTGGGGATCTGTCAATCCGAGTAAGGCCCTGGACAGGGCCATTGCGGGGTATAGGAGAGGCGAGGGCTCGGGGAGCTATCAGGGAGGGGTGGGTGCACGGACGCTCGCACAAGCGAATCGCGCTGGGAGTGGCGCTGGCCTTGGTCAGCGGCTGCGCTCCCCGCACGGCCTCCGTGCTGCCGCCGCCCACCGTGTCGGGGCTCGGCGCCATCGAGTTGCACCTGGAGGGCTTCGGGGCGGCCCCGCGCTCCACGCAGCTCGCGCCGACCTTCGCCAAGGCCCGCCTCCACTTCGACGGGGCCGCCATGCCCGCCGAGAAGGCACGCGATGCCGAATTTCGCCTGGGCGCGAGCCAGTTGACGGTGAGCAACGCCCCGGTGGGCCGCAACCTCGTGGTGATGGTCGAGGGCCTCGACTCCCAGGATCGGGTCCTGCCCGGAGCCCGTTACGGTACGGTCGTGGACGTGACCGCCGGGGCCACCGTCTCGGCCCAGGTGGGACCGCTCACCACCCCGCGGGCCGAGGTGGTCCTCGCACTGCTCGCGCTGGATCGCACGGCGAGCCGCAGCGTGGACCAGGCCTTCTCGGCTCGATTGGACGATGACGCCCTGCAGGCGCTCCTCGACAGCGAGCGGGCGCGGCTCGGCCTGGTGCATCCGGTCCTGTTCGACCCGGCGTCCATTGCCCGGGCGATCGCCGCCACCGCCGACCCCACCGCCACCGGCCCGCTCGCCATCCCGACCGATCTCTCCGCGAGCGTGCGCGAGCCGGGTGAGCTCCGGGTCCGCGTGAAGGGAATGCCGGAAGGATCCAAGGCCTCGGTCTGGCTAGACGACCCCATCTCGCCCAAGCAGCAGAACCTGGCGGCCGGACGCTACGACATCCTGCCCATCGCCCCGGGCACCTGGACCCTGTCTGCCCAGTCGCTGGACGGCACGACCCTCACGCTGCCGGTCACCGTGAAGTCCGGCCTCACGCCCTCCTCGACCGAGATCCTGCTGGACATGGGGCGCTGGGACACGGTCGCGAGCATGACCAAGTCCCTCGCGGCCTCCCTGTGCGTTCCCATGACTCTCGGCGATGTCCCGTCGCTCGTCATGGTGGGCGGCATCGGGCCCTGGCCCACGTCGCCTACCGACACGGCCTATGCGGTGCCGACATGCCTCTCCTTCGACGGGTCCCGGATGGCGGCCCTGCCCTCCCTGCCGGCCCCTCGCTCGTTCGCCTCGGGGGCCGTGGTGAACGGCACGCTCTACGCGGTCGGTGGCCTCTCGGAGTACGCGGTCCCGACCCGGGACGTCTTCGCCTTCGACGGCCGGCAGTGGGCCGCGGTGGCCACCGCCTCGGCGCCCGTGGCGGGCGCGGCGAGCATCGCCTATGGCTCGACCCTCTACCTCTTCGGCGGCACGCTGCAGGACGGGGGGCTCGCCTTCGATACGGATACCGGAGAGTTCCGTGACGCGCCCTCCATGGCCGTGGGACGCGCGCTGCCCGCGAGCGCGGTGTACGGCGATCGCCTCTACGTCTTCGGTGGCGGCGAGCAGAACACCCCGCTGCCGAACTGTCAGGTCTTCGACCCCAGGACCGAGCAGTGGTTGAACCTCGAGAACATGCCGGTCGCGCGCTGCGGAGCCCGGGCAATCGCCTACCAGGACCGGATCTACGTCATCGGGGGCGTCGATGCCTCGGGCCGCCCGAGCGCCCGGGTGGATGTCTACGACCCGGCCACCAACACCTGGAGCCTGTTCGGGGCCCTCGATACGCCGCGGGCCGTCGCGGCGGTGGGGGTGGTGGATGACCGGATCTTCGTGCTCGGGGGCTGTGACGGCACGCTCACCAAGCTGCTGCTCGAGGGATCGGCGGCCGATTGTCCTGTTCCCTTGAGGGCCGTCGAGGTGCGGCGATGAGGGTGCGGCGAGGCCGAGTCCTCGCGCTCCTCTGGGTCCTGGTGGCGGCCGCATCGGGGTGCGACGTCCCGCTGGCTCCCCTGGCGTTGGGCCCGAGCCTGGCGCCGAATCTGACGAGCGCGCCCTCGGTCCAGCCCTCGACGAGCGCCTCGCCGCTCGCGACGCCCCAGCCGACCCCCACCCCGCAGGCGACGCCGAGTGCCTCGCCGAGTCCCACCCCGACGGTCGAGCCCACCCCCGAGGTGACGCCGACGCCCGTGCCGACCCCCACGCCGCCGGGAACGATCCTCGTGGGCACCTCGCCCGAGGCGAGCGGGGCCTGGACCGCCGTCACGGCCATGGCGCGGCCGCGCATGGGGCATGTGGTCGTGCCACTCGATGGTCGCCTGGTGGTGTCGGGGGGCTTTCCGGACGAGGTCCTCGAGGGGTACCGCCCGTCCAGCGACTCCTGGCTGGAGCAGGACCTGACGTCGGCTTTCTATCCCCTGCGCCCCAACGGGTATCCCGGCCAGTACTTCTCGTGCGGCGGTACGGTCGGCACCAACCGCTTCGTGGTGGCGGGCGGCTTCGATGGCTCGGGGCCCATCCTGTATCCGCGCGTCTACACCCTGACCGAGGGCTTCCAATATTCGGTGGCGTTCGGTAATCGGATGGCGGAACCGCGCTATGCGGTGGCCGGCGCCACGATCGGCAGCAAGCTCTATGTCGCAGGCGGCCTGCGGCAGGTCACCGTCAACCAGAACGGCGTCTTTCACGGGGTGGAGACCAGCGGCTCACTGGACGCCTTCGACTTGACGAAGGGCTCCTGGACGGCGCTGGCGAGCATGTCGGTTCCCGTCTCGGGGGCGACGGCGGTGGCCTTCAACGGCCAGCTCTGCGTCCTGGGGGGCCGGCATGCGAATGGCGAGACGACCAACGAGGTGCAGGTCTATAGCCCGGACAGCAACCAGTGGGTCTCGGATCCCGGCAGCGGGGCGCTTCCTGCCATGCGCGTCGCCCGCCACTCGGCGGCTGCTGCGGTCTTCGGGGGACGGATCTACGTCTTCGGCGGGATGACGGCGGACGGGACGGTCACCAATTCGGCCGAGGTCTACGATCCGACCCATCGTATCTGGCAGATGCTCCCGGCCATGCCCTTTGCGCGTTGCCTACATGCCGCCGTCGCCTTGGATAACCGGATTTACGTCCTGGGGGGCAACAACCCGCAGGGCCAGCCCCAGCGATCGGTGGAGGCCTTCGTCCCATGAGCCGCCGTCCGATCGTTTTCTTACTGTTGAGTCTCGTTCTGGCGGCCTGCGTGCCGGCGACGCCGGGCATGCCTCCTGCGGCCGTGCCCGACCTGACGGTCGCGGTGACCCCCGCCCAGCGCGCGGGGGACGAAGCGTCCGGGCCAGCGGCGTCACCCACCGAGATGGTGCCCGAGGCCCCTTACGTTCCGGGCGAGTTCGTCGTGGGATTGAAGGCTGATGCCGATTTGGCGGCGATCGCCCGCTCGCTAGGGGCCTCGGTGAAGGGCGAGGTGCGCTTCTCGGGGCGCTATGCCCACCTGGCCCTCTCGGACGGGGCCTCGCTCACCGAGGAGGAAGCCCACCTCCAGGCTCAGGCTGGTGTCACCTCGGTGGCTCCCAACTGGGTCTTCCAGCCGAGCTACCTGGCCTCGAGCCAGTCACCCGACGATCGGCGCTACGCCGATCAGTGGGCGCACCGCGTGACGAGCGTCCTGCCGGCATGGCGGGCCCTGGGGACGGACTTTACGGCCTCCAGCGTGGCGATCGCCGTCGTAGACTCCGGCTGCGACATCGGGCATCCGGACCTGGGGGGGCGGTTCCTGCCGGGCCGGAACTTTACCGACGAGCACCCGGACGCCTCCTTGCCCAAGGAGCTGGATGTCACGGATCTGCACGGCCATGGGACCCATGTCGCGGGCATCGCGGCCGCCTCGGGACGGAACGCCGTGGGCGTGGCGGGCGTGGCGTGGGATGCCCGCCTCTTGCCCATCAAGGTGCTGACCAAGACCGGCGGGACCTTCTCGGCCATCTTGCAGGGGATCCAGTTCGCGGCCGATTACCAGTCCGCCGAGGCGACGGTCCGGGTGATCAACCTGAGCCTGGGCCTGACGGGCCGCTTCCAGACCGAGGCTGCCCTGGACGATGCCATGGCGTACGCCTGGCGTAAGGGGATCGTGGTGGTGGTCGCCTCGGGCAACGAGGCGACCGCTCCCAACCAGCCCGCCTCCAATCCGCATGCCCTCGTGGTGTCCGCCACGGGGCTCTACCAGGTGCTGCCGGGCGTCCTGGTGGAGATGCTCGCGGGCTTCTCCAACCGGGGCGACCGGATCGACGTCTCGGCTCCCGGCGAGGACATCCTCTCGACGGTGCCGCGCAACGACAACACGATCAGCAAGAACAGCGGCCTCGTGACCCGTCCGGTGGGCGACGAGACGTCGGCCATCGACGAGCCGTACGCCTATGCGAACGGGACCTCCATGTCGGCCCCCTACGTTTCGGGGTTGGCGGCCCTTCTGGTGGCCCGCTACGACCCGTATCACCTCCAGCTGAACGAGGCCTTTACCGATCGGCTGGTGAATCGCATCGAGAGCACGGCCGACGATCTGGGGCCCGTCGGGAAGGATCCGTACTTCGGGTACGGTCGGGTGAACGTGCAGAAGGCCCTGGCCCCGTCGACGCTCTAGGGGTTAGCGCCTGGGGCCTAAGGGTATGACTCCATTGGTCAACCATCCAGCTGGAGGAACCCCGTGAATCGGCCCCAACGCTATCTAGCCCTCATCGCTGCCACGCTCCTGGTGGCCGGTTGCCCGAGCGGCTGGCTGATGCCGGACGACACCGACAACTCGAACATCATCACCACGGCGCGCGGGGGATCGGGCGGCGGGGTCACGTTCGCGGGGGGCTCGGACACGTCGTCGAATACGAGCGGCACGCCCTTTTCTTGCTCGAGCTTGCAGGTCGGCGTCGGGACCGAGAGCGATGCCTCGACGGGGACGAATCCGAGCAGCGTGAGTCTGAGCGATCCCATCACGGTCATGCCGCTCTACCTTGGCGGCAACGT
>DATNQJ010000078.1:0-6607 GCA_036704085.1 Stenomitos sp. | reverse complement strand
CCACGAGTACACGCACATCCTGCATCAGAACGAGACGCCCTGGGCCATCACAGAGCTCAACGCGATCCTGGGCAAGGTGTTCTTCGGCAACTTCGACGTCCGGGGCGTTCCGTCCTACGTCCTCGAGTACATCCCCGACTTTCTGTCGGACAGCCCGCGCTTCGTCACCGAAGGCTGGGCCGTCACCACCGAGTCCAAGTTCACGCCGGGCGGCCGCGCCAAGGAAGGCGACCTGGACATGCGCCTGCGCATGGCGACCCTCGAGGGGCGCCAGTTCAGCATCGACCAGGTGAACGGCTCCTACCTGCTCGACTGGCCCTCGGGTGGCAACGAGTACGACTACGGCACGGCCTTCTTCGACTACATCGTCACCACCTACGGCGAGGACAAGCCCGCCGAGATTCTCTCGGTGCTCGGCAAGATGCCGTGGCTCGGCATGGACTACGCCGTCTCGCGCGTCATGCCCGGCAAGACCTGCAACTCGCTGTGGGACGAGACCCTCGCCTGGCTCAAGCAGCGCTACGCCAACCAGGTGGCCAACCTCAAGCAAGAGCCCCTCACCGTCTCGAAGGCCCTGACGCGCACCGGACGGCACCACCACCATCCGCGCTGGCTCCTGGACGGGACGCTCAGCGTGACCGAGTCCTACAAGGGCAAGCCCGCGGGCCTGATCAAGGTCGCGCCCGCCTCTGGCGCCGCGACCCGGATCTTCGGCAAGGACTCCCTCGGCGACTACTCCGTCAGCTCGGATAACCGTTACTTCTACTACTCCACCCAGGGGGACGACGAGAACCGCTTCCAGAGCTATTCGGACCTCTATCGCTACGACGCGGTGACGCACGAGGCCAAGCGCCTGACCCAGGGCATGCGGGCAGTCGAGCCCGCCGTCTCGCCGAACGGCAAGTCCCTGGTGGCCGTAGCGACGGCCAAGGGCAGCAATTACCTGGTGCTCCTGGATGGCGAGGGCAAGCTGCTCAAGTCCCTGACGGAGCCCACCCTCGACGAGACCTGGGCGAACCCCGCCTGGGCCCCGGACGGCAAGCACTTCGTCGTGTCGCGCTGGAAAGAGGGCCGCTACAACCTCGTGCAGGTGGACCCCGCGACGGGAGCCCAGGAGGCCCTCACCACCGGAGACGCACTCGACTTCTATCCGGCCTACTCGCCGGACGGCCAGTACGTGACCTTCACCTCCGACCGCAATGGCGTGTTCAACCTGCACGCGCTGCGGCTGGGCGATCGCAAGCTCTTCCGGATCACCAACGTGGTGGGCGGCGCCTTCGACGGCCGGGTCTCGCCGGACGGCAAGCAGATCGCCTTTTTGAACTACACGAGCCAGGGCTACGACCTGCACCTGACGGCCTTCGACCCGGCGACCTTCAAGCCCGTCAAGATGGACCAGGTGCTGACGACCGACTTCAAGGGCCAGTTCGTGCCGCGCGTGGCCCAGCAAGCCACTCCGGTCGACATGGACTTCGCCCTCTCGGCGGCTCCGCGGCCCTATAGCCCGTGGCCGTCCATGATGCCGCACGTCTACGCCCCTTACTTCACCAACAACGCCACGGGGCTCTCGGCGGGCCTCATCCTGCACGGCCAGGACATCCTGCGGCAGCACACGTACTTCACGGTGGCCGCCAGCGGCCTCACGGGTGCGGTCGCAGGGCAGCCCATCACCATGCTCTACTACCAGAACGACCAGCTCCTGCCGTCGCTCTCGGCCACGTACCTGCGTGCCCCCTCGCCGACGCTCTTCCCCTTGTTCCAGGCCGACGGCAGCCTGCAGCTCGGCTACATGTGGCAGGATCAGCAGAGCCTCGACGTGTCCGCGCGCTTCCCGGGCATCCCGTTGCCCTTGCTGGGCTCGGACTGGGTCACCGGGGATAGCTTCCAGCTGGGCTTCCGCGGGACCAGCACCACCAACTACGGTCTGGGCACGATGGATCTCCAGCAATTCCGGCGGCTCACGCCCGCCGAACAGGAGGCCAAGCCCAACTACGAGTTCACGCGCGATGTGGGGCAGGCCAACAGCGTCTATGCCGCCTTCCAGCGGGCCAACAACTACAAGCGCTCGTACGGCTTCACCCCGGAAGGCGGGTCGCTGGCGACCCTCGGCTATCAGAAGACGACCCCGGCCCTCGGCGGCACGGGCAACTTCGACCGGGTCTGGGGCGACTACCGGCGCTACATCTCGCTGCCATGGCAGCACCATGTCCTCGCCGTGCGCGGCGTGACCGGCATGAGCTGGGGCCAGAACGGCGGCCAGTACTTCCTCGGCGGCAACGAGTCCGAGACGTTCTTCAACCAGGTGGACCTGACGGCCGCCTCGAACCTCTTCGACACGTCCGTGCCCCTGCGCGGCTACCCGTTCGCCACGCGGCTCGGCAACAAGCTGGCCATGGTGAGCGCCGAGTACCGGTTCCCGATCCTGTCGGTCGACAAGGGCCTCTGGACCCTGCCGATCTACCTGGAGCAGGTCTACGGAGCGCTCGGCTACGACGCGGGCAACGTGTGGGATGTTCCCTACACCCAGGACCGGACCATGCACTGGGACCAGACGCTGCAGGCCGTCTCGTTCGAGCTGCGCAGCAAACTGAGCCTGTTCCGGTACATCCGGACCGACCTGCGCCTCGGCGTGGCCCAGGGCCTGTCGGCGACCGGGCCGCAGTACACGCTGACCTTCGGCAGCACGTTCTAGCCCTCGCAGCCCCCATCCCTCCCGCTCGCCCGGCCCTGGTTTCAACCAGGACCGGGCGCGGGAATATTAGGGCTGAGGAGTGACCAACCAACCATGTTCGAAGCCACCCGCCGTTTCCTCGCCTCGGTTCCCGTCCTGTCGACCCTCATCGAGGCGGCCTTCAAGCTGAGCCCGGTCGCGGGCAACAACCCCGAGGAGCTGAGGGACCACCTCTCCGACATCCAGAAGCAGGTGGTCGGCGCCCTCAAGGAGGCCAAGAACCTCTATCGCGTCGAGAACCTCCCCAACGAGAGCTTCACCTGCCCGGCCTGCACCTTCGAGGCCCGAGGGGCCTACTGGGAGCTGTCGAACCCCACCACGGGGCGCAGGGGCATCTTCCATAGCGGCCTGCTGCACGGCTTCATCCAGCACGGCACCGTGAGCCTGGACGAGCCCATCGTCAACCTGAGCGACATCTACGTCGGCGATCGCGAGATCCACCTGGATCTCTCCGCCCTGATGCGGGTCCTCGCCGGCGCGGACCTGCCTGCCGACGTCATCGCCGAGTGCTCCGCGTTCGCCCAGAACCCGGACGCCTTCCCGGGCGCGAAGCTCGCGGCCCGCTAAGAGGACTCCATGGCCACTGCCACGCTTCCTGCCCAGCAAGTCCAGCCCACCGCCATGTTGGTTGCGATCCTCAAGCGCGCGACCGAGCTGGGGGCCACCGACGTCCACCTCAAGGCCAACCTGCCGCCCATGATGACCTTGAGCGGCAAGATCCAGGCCATGCCGGACGCGCCCGTGCTCAACGCCCAGCAGGTCGAGCAGATCCTGCTCGGGGGACTGCCTCAGGACCAGGTCCACAAGTTCCTCGCCCACAAGGAGCTGGACACGGCCATCACGGTCGAGGGCGTGGCGCGCTTCCGCATCAACGTCTACCGCAACCAGAAGACCGTTGGCTCGGTCATCCGCATCATCCCCCTGCAGATCAAGTCCATGGAGGAGCTGGGGCTGCCGTCGGTCATCAAGAAGATGGCCCTCGAGCGCCAGGGGCTCATCCTGGTGACCGGTCCCACGGGATCCGGCAAGACGACGACCCTCGCGGCCATCATCGACTACATCAACAGCAACGCCAGCGGCCACATCGTGACCATCGAGGACCCCATCGAGGTCATCCATCCGCACAAGCGCTGCCTCATCACCCAGCGCGAGGTCGGCGACGACACGGACTCCTTCGCCAACGCCATGAAGGCCGCCCTGCGCCAGGCGCCCAACGTGATCCTCATCGGCGAGATGCGCGATCGTGAGACCATCGAGCTGGCCCTCAAGGCCGCCGAGACCGGCCACCTGGTCTTCTCGACCCTGCACACCAACGACGCCGTGCAGACCATCAACCGGGTCATCAACGCCTTCGCCCCGCACGAGCAGGAGCAAATCCGCGTGCAACTGGGCAACGTCCTCAAGGGCTGCGTCTCCCAGCGCCTGCTGCCGCGTGCCGACGGTCCGGGGCGCGTAGCCTCCATCGACCTGATGGTCGCCACGGCCACGGTGCGGGATGCCATCATCAAGAACCACATCGACCAGCTCTACGAGATCATCGCCAACGGGGCCTTTGACGGCATGATGAGCGCCAACCAGTCCCTGATGTATCACCTGGACAACGGCACCATCGACTATCCGACGGCCCTCAGCTACTCGGAGAACAAGCAGGATCTCATCCTCTTGGCCCGCAACGCGGCGCGCGCCCTCAAGGAGCGCGTGGGCTAGCGAACATCTTCGGCGGATCGGCAGAAGCCAGGGGGTTCGCTCCAGCGTAAAACGGAGAAGCCCCTTTCCGTCAGGTCGCCGATGGATCCATCCAACCAACCGAAGACCCGGCGCCGTCTCGTCTGCCCGCCGCGCCTGCGCACGGTGGGCGATACGGGCGAGCGCCATGCGACGTGGCTCGAGCTCTATTACGACCTGGTCTTCGCCGTGGCCATGACGGAGCTGGACATCGGCTTCAGCGCCGAGCTGACGCTCGCGGGCTTCCTCAAGGCGGTCTCCCTCTTCGTGCCGATCTGGTGGGCCTGGGTCGGGCACACGGTCTACGCGACCCGCTTCGACACCGACGACATCGTCCATCGCTTCTTCACCTTCGCCCTGATGCTCGCCGCGACGGCCATGGCCATCCAGGTGGAGAGTTCGCTCAAGGGCGGCTTCGTCCCCTTCGTCCTCTCCTACACGGCTGCGCGCCTCTGCCTCATCCTGCTGTACCTGCGCGCCCGCCGGCACGTCCCCGAGGCCCACGCCATGACGAGCCTCTACATCGGGGGCTTCGGGGTCGGCGGGCTGCTCTGGGGCCTCTCCATCTGGGCGCCCTGGCCCTTGCGCGGCGTGCTCTGGGTCGTAGGCATCGGGGTGGACCTCGCCACGCCCTGGGTCGGGCGCCGGATCCAGCGCGAGCTGCCGCTGGACCCGGCGCACTTCCCCGAGCGGTTCGGGCTGTTCACGCTCATCGTGCTCGGCGTGTCGATCCTGGGGGTGATCCGAGGGGTCGCACACGTGGTCTGGACCCTGCCCTACGGACTCGCGGGGGTGCTCGCCTTCTTTCTGGTCGCCTGCCTCTGGTGGAGCTACTTCACCTTCGTGGACGAGGCCGAGCTGGAAGACACCCTGCGCTCGGGCCGCAGCTACATCTACGGCCACCTGCCCCTGCTCATCGGCCTCTCCTCGATCGGCACGGCCCTCGAGCACTTCATTCTCGAGGCCGCCAGCCCGCGCGTGCAGGCGCCCACCCTCTGGCTGATGAGCGCGGGGGTTGTCCTCTGGCTGGCCTCGTTGTATGCCCTCAACGTCGCCAGCACAGTATGCGGCCCCCGGCTCCAGCTCATGGCGGCCTATCTCGGCGCCATCCTGTTCACGGGGTTGGTCGCCATCTTCGGCCTCCGGCTGCCCTCCCTGGCGGTGCTCGGCAGCTTCTGTCTCTTGTTCAGCAGCCTGTGCGTGCTCGAATGGCGGCACTTCCGGCACCTGTGACGCCAGTGACGGAGGGCCCGGATGCCGGTATAATGGGCCGGTTGACCATTCACACGAGGGGACTTCCGATGTTGACCACCGAACTGCAGAGCCTCATCTCCGAGGCCTTCGCCAACCGTGAGCTCTTGAGCCGCCGAGACGTCAAGGACGCCGTCCACGAGGCGATCGCCCGTCTCGACGCGGGCGACCTGCGCGTCGCTGAGAAGCGGGACGGCCAGTGGGTGACCAACGCCTGGGTCAAGGAAGCCATTCTCCTCTACATGGCGAGCCAGCCCCTGGAGCTCATGGAGGCGGGCAGCATCCAGTACTACGACAAGATCCCGACCAAGCGGAACCTCGACCAGGCGGGCATCCGCGTGGTGCCGCCGGGCGTGGCCCGTTACGGCAGCTACCTCGAGCCGGGCTGCATCCTGATGCCGGGCTACGTGAACATCGGCGCCTACGTGGGCGCGGGGACCATGGTCGACACCTGGGCGACGGTGGGCAGCTGCGCGCAGATCGGCAAGGGGGTCCACCTCTCGGGCGGCGTGGGCATCGGGGGCGTGCTCGAGCCGCCCCAGGCGAGCCCGGTCATCATCGAGGACGGCGCCTTCATCGGCTCGCGCTGCATCGTGGTCGAGGGCGTGGTGGTCGAGGAGGAAGCGGTCCTGGGGGCGAACGTCGTGCTGACCGCGAGCACGCCCATCGTGGACGTCACGGGGCCGGAGCCTGTGATCTTCAAGGGCCGCGTGCCGGCGCGCTCGGTGGTCATTCCGGGGGCGATGCCCAAGGAGTTCCCGGCGGGGACCTTCCACGTGCCCTGCGCCCTCATCATCGGCCAACGTAAGGAGTCGACGGACAAGAAGACGTCGCTGAATGACGTGCTGCGGACGTTCAACGTCGCGGTTTAGATGATCCGGTCCTGCGGCTACGGATCTA
>DATNQJ010000077.1:0-3127 GCA_036704085.1 Stenomitos sp. | reverse complement strand
CCCCGGTGCTCAGCGACAACCGAATTTCCTTCAACGGCACGGAGGCCTTGCCCCTGGCAGGCGGCAACGGCATGCTGGTGGTCGCGGTCCAGGGCAGCTCGGGCCCTCTGACCATCCGTACCGGGGCAGGTACCAGTGCCCCGCTCACCTTTACCGTGGTCCCCCAACTAGGTGGGAGTTTCAACCCTTGATCCCGATCGGGGGACGTCTCCCTCGCCTCGTTCCCGACCAAGTGTCGGCGAGCACGCTCACTCGGTGGCGGCATCCAAGGTCGTCCGAGGTTGGTTGGCCTTGGTGAGCAGCTGGACGATGGTCCCTACTCGGTTGGCGAGGACCGTGAGGTCGTCTTGGAGGGCCGAGAGGTGGCGCTCGTGCTCAAGATTCTCGTGGCGCTGCAGGCCGAGCGCCTTGGCCACCTTGGCCTCGGACTCCTTGAGCTGGAGCTGCGTTTCCTCGAGCGCCGCCCCGAGCTGCTCTTCGGCCTTCATGGACCCTTGCTGTACCGACTCCAGGGCCTGGGTCAGCATCTGCCCCTGGGCGGCGAGCTGGCTCACGAGCTGATGAAGGGCCTCGATCTCTCGCTGGGCGTGCGATCGCGCCTCCGAGACGCTCGCCTCCATGGCGCGGGTCGCCTCCGCCTGACTCGATACGCGGGCGGACAGCCCCGTATCGACCTGGCGCAGGGCCTCTTCGTGCGCCGTCAGCCGCGCTGCGATCTGGGCGTCGAGGTTCCCGAGGGCTTCTTGCGTACTCGAGATCTGGGCGGCCAGCCGGGCCTCGAGCTGCTTGACGGCAGCTTCCTGGCTGTCCGAGAGGTCGTGGAGCGCCTTCCGGACCTGTTGCTGGGTGGTCGAGACGCTCACCTGCTGCTCGGCCAGCTGCTGGCGCATGGTCGTGAGCTGTTCGCGCGAGCTGGCGTCCAGCTCGTCCCGTCGAGCCTGGTAGGTGGCGATCGCATCCTTCAGCTCGACGATGCCGTCCGCGTGCCCCTGGGCCGCCTCCAGGGCCTCGGAGAGCCCTTCGGTGAGCTGATCCCGAGCCTCCTGAAAGCTCTCGGTCAGGACCTCGTACTGCTTGGAGAGCGTGAGGTCGAACTCGGCGAGCGTGCGCTCGAAGACGCCCACCCGGTCGGAGAGGTCATCGAAGACCTCGTCGGTGGTCCGGCTCAGGCCGGCCAGGTCCCGGCGCACCTCGACGAAGCCCGATTCCTGGCGCTCGTATTCCCGCTCAAGACGGTCAAGTCGCTCGGATAGTGCCTGGAGGCGGGCGGAGAGCTCCTTGGTCTCGCTCTGAAGCTGCTCTTCGAGCTCGATGGCATAGGTCTCCAGCTCGTCCTGGCGGACCTGCATCGCGTCCTGACGCGCGACGAGATGCTGGATCTCGGCGGACTGCGCCTCCATGGCGCGGCGCCATTCGAGCCGCTCTTGCTTCTGCTCGAACGCCAAGCTGCTAAGGTCGGAGCTGAGGCGCTCCATGGCCCGGGCGAATTCTTCTGGATCCATTCCTGGCGTCACCCCGGTCTACCGGCCTGCGCCGAAGCAGCGACTATAAGCCATGTACCCGCCAACGGATAATCCATATTGCTCGAAAATGAAGGATCCTCGGGCTAGCCCTTTGCGCGGGGCGCGAATTCAGGGATACTTAGGATGACGGTTGCTCTCTGACTTGTTTCTTGATTGGATTGTGCAGGTGCCCCAACGTTACGACCCCGCCGAAGCTGATGCCGCGCTGCGTCGCTACCCGCTACGCGTCTTGAGGCGCCTTTGGCTGCTCGTAAAGCTGGTCCTGGTCTTCTTCCTGGCCAGTTGGTGGGGGCGCCGCGGGTTTCTCTCCAAGGACCCCGAGGCGGTCGCCGCTCGCGAGAAGCGTGCCGCCCTCCGGTTCCGGGACGCCATCGTGGAGCTGGGCCCGACCTTCATCAAGATCGGGCAGATGCTCGCCACCCGGCCCGACATCCTGCCGCTGAGCTATACCCACCAGCTCGCGACCCTGCAGGATCGGGTGCCGCCCTTCGATAGCGGTCTGGCGCTCGCCATCATCCGTCAGGAGCTCGGCCACGACGTGACGCAGCTCTTTGCCGAGTTCGACGTGCGCCCGCTGTCGGCGGCCTCCATCGGCCAGGTGCACCTGGCACGCCTCATGACGGGCGAGCGGGTGGTCGTGAAGGTCCAGCGCCCCAACCTGCCCGAGGTCATCGCCCTCGATCTCGCCATCATGCGCCGGCTGGCTGCCTGGGCCATGGGCAAGGACCTCGCGCGCTACGGGGTGCCCGTGGCGAAGGACATGCCCTACGTGGCCATCGTCGATCGGCTGGCCGAGAGCCTGTACGAGCAGATCGACTTCCTGCAGGAGGCCGAGAACATCGAGACCTTCCGCCGCAACTTCCGGGACTTCCCCGGGGTGACGGCGCCCAAGCCCTACTGGGACTACACCACCACCCGCGTCTTGACCGAGGAGTACATCGAGGGCTTCAAGTTCGACGACTACGCGGGGATCGAGGCCGCGGGCCTGGATTACGTCACGATCGCCAACCTCGGCGTGCGGGCCTTCATCAAACAGGTCCTGGAGGACGGCTTCTTCCACGCCGACACCCATCCGGGCAACGTCCTCATCCGGCCCGACGGCGAGGTCGTCTACATCGACTTCGGGATGGTCGACACCATCCCCGCCGACCTCCAGGGGATCCTGGTGGACCTCTTCATCCACCTGGTGCACCTCAACTTCGACGCCTTCATCACCGACCTCATCCGGCTCAACTTCTTGCCGGAGCAGGTGGATCGGGCCCGGGTGCTGCCCATCGTCGAGGACATCTACACCACCCAGATGGGCCTGACGGGCCGGACCTACAGCACCCGCGAGATCATCGACCGGGTCAGCCACGTCATGTACGACTACCCCTTCTACCTGCCCGAGCGCTTCGCCTTCTTGATGCGCTCGGTGGCGAGCATGGAGGGGACGGTGCTCGCCCATGTGCCGGACTACAAGTTCCTGAACGTGGGGCTGCCCTTTGCCGGCAAGCTCATGCTCAATCCCGAGCAGCGCGCGATCCGCGAGAAGCTCATCGGTGAGCTGATGGCGGGTGGCGAGCTGCAACTCGATCGCCTGCTCGAGTTGTTCGAGTACGCCT
>DATNQJ010000076.1:0-3899 GCA_036704085.1 Stenomitos sp. | reverse complement strand
GGCCCCGAAGGTCTCGATCTTCGCCCACTCGAACCACAGGCAGATGTCCGTGGCCGTCCAGGCGACGTCCGGGATCTTGGCGGCACCGACGCGCGAGGCGGCTTCGAGGAAGTAGAACTTCCCGGTCTCCCGGTCCTTGATGTACTCGATGTGGGTGACGCCCCGCACCAGGCCGAGGCTCTTGATGACCTGCTTGTTGAGCTCCTGCAGGGCCTTCCAGTCCGGGCTCTTGCGATCGATGAGCCGGGTGGTGAAGACGCCGCCCTTGACGTTCAGGTCGAGCATCGGGGTGCCGTAGATCGAGACGGTGGCGAAGCACACCTCGCGCTCCGAGACGACCGAGTCGACGTGGTAGACGTCCCCGGGGGTGTACTTCTCGAGCAGGTAGCCGGACTGCTTGTCGCCCAGCTCCATGATCTTCTTCCAGACTTCCTGCTCGTCGTGCATCACGCGAACGCCCATGGACGCCGCAGCGAGACGGGGCTTGATGACCCAGGGCGCCGGCACGCGCTGCATGTACTCGTGGACGTCGTCATGGTTGAGGATGTGCACGAACTCCGGGACGGGGATGCCGTCCTCCTGGGCCTTCATGCGCATGGCGAGCTTGTCGCGGAAGTAGCGCATGGTGGTCTCACCCATGCCGGGCACCCGCATGTGCTCGCGCAGGAAGCAGCTCATCTCCACTTCCCAGTCGCCCATCGGCACGATGCGGTCGATTTTGCGGCGCTGGGAGATCCAGGCGATGGTGTTCTTGACCTCGGTCTCGTCGTTGAAGTTCTTGACGGCGATGACCTCCTCGAGGATGTCCCGCGGCCAATCCTGCTCGAGGCCTTTCTCGCTGGTCAGGACGATGACCTTGTGCCCCATGGCGGCGGCCTGCTTCATGAAGGGGCGGCCGGACACCATGCCGGCGATGCACAGGAAGCGCAGGGGCTTTTCCACCTTCGGCGGCTCGATGGCCTGGGTCGACTTGTCTTGGGTCGGGGGCGTCGTTGCTTTTTTGGGCACTTTTGTTACCTCTCTGCCGCATGGTGGGCAATTGACATAACACCTATCCAGGGTCACATGGGGTTGAACTTCATATGCCCCGGAGACCTAGTTTAAATTCGACTTGCTCTGAAGACCTGCTATCGCGATCAAGCATACCTTGGCCGGTACGTTGGGACGTCGGCATTTCATACGCGCGCTGCCCCGGGGCGCTGGGCAGCGACGGCCATGGGCAACGCCTTAGCATTCCCTTAGATGAATTTTAACCATGCCTGAAGGTTCCCTTAGGCAAGCAGGTCGTTGATCCACCCGATAGTTTAGTGGAACGCGTCCGTCGTTTCGAGCGCCCTCTCCAGGCTCTGGAACGGGGCATCCGCATCGTTTAGCAACCCTGAAGATAAAGGTAGGCAATGAAGAAGATTCTGTTTGCCGTTCTGTCCATGGCCCTTTTGGCGGGGTGTGGAACCCCCACGCTTTCCACGCCGGCCCTCGACACCGACTCCAGTGCCCTCAGGGGACAATCCGCCGGCAGCAACGTGACGAAAGCGCTCCGGTACCTCGACGACCCCGGCAAGGGCTTCCACCGCAACGTCACGGGGCAGGCACTCCTCAGCCTCGATTTCTCGCTGATCGGCACCGCCGAGGCCAAGCAGAAGGCCGCCAAGTGGCTGGCCTCGGCCGACACGGAGATGAACGCGCCCTATGGCCTCTCGGAGCGGGATGGGCTCAGCGTTTCCATGCTTGCCATGGCCTACCTGGCCGCGGGCGGATCGGAGGCCGAGAAGACGGCCACCACCTACCTGAACGCCACGGATAAGGCGTTCCACCGCAACGTCACGGAGCAGGCCCTCCTCAGCATCGCCTTCTCGAGGCTCGGGACGGCCGAAGCCAAGCAGAAGGCCGCCAAGTGGCTGGCATCGGCCGAAACCGAGATGAACCAGCCCAACGGTCTCTCGGAGCGGGACGAACTCAGCCAGCCCATGCTCGCCTGGGCCTATCTCAGCCTCCAGTAGGCTCGCCAGACACACCAAGGCCCTGCGATCAAGTCGCAGGGCCTTTTTCACATGCTATCAGCCCCGATGGGAAACGGATCGCGTTACCACTCCGCCAGCTTGGTGTTGCGCAGCAGCTTGATGAGCGCGTTGCGTCCCTTGTCGATCACCGTGGGGTCCTCCACCGGCGCCGCCTGGTCCTGCCAGTCCGGAGCGAACATACGCGCCTCGAGATCCTGCGCCAGGGAGGGGCTGTGGATGAAGGCCTCGCTGTCCCGGTAAATGGTGAAGGACTTCTCCGTGAAGTTCGTGCTGCCGACCAGGGCCAGCTCGTGGTCGATGACCGCGTACTTGGCGTGGAGCTCCTCGTCCGCGTTGCGGGGCACGTACCACTTGACGGGCACTCCCGCCGCCTTGAGGTCCGCAGCGACCGCCTGATTGGGCATCCCATTCAGGACGTTGCCGATGACCGGCGCGTACTTCGCATACTTGTCGTTGCGCGAGAGCAGCACCTGGACCGCCACGCCGCGGCGCTTGGCCGCGATCAGGGCCTGGGCGACCTCCCGGTCGTCGAGCTGGTACATCCCGATGTTGATGCTGATCTTGGCATCGTTGATGGCCTGCAAGAGGCGGGTCTTGGTGTCCTGGCGATCGCCCGAGGTCATCGTGAGCTCGACCTCCGCCGCACCGGCGGCCGGCGCCTGGGGCAGCGTCACGGTCGACGCCGCGCCGGCCAGGGACCAGTCGCGGTTCATCACCTGGTGCTCCTGAAGGGCGGCGGGACCGTCGATCCGGACCATGTAGTCGCGGTTGATCTCGCCGGCCGCGCACATGTTCATTCCCCCGATCAGCATGCTCCGGCCGTCGATGTCGAGGAGCTTGTCGTGATCGACCTGCGAGGCGTTCTGGAAGCGGTTCCCGTTGCTCCGCAGGGCCTTGATGGG
Source organism: Stenomitos sp. (assembly GCA_036704085.1). Classification (GTDB taxonomy): domain Bacteria; phylum Cyanobacteriota; class Sericytochromatia; order S15B-MN24; family UBA4093; genus DATNQJ01. The sequence goes on along the minus strand of DATNQJ010000076.1, from coordinate 976 downwards.
ATAGGTCCGGACCTCGGCGCCGGCCGCCTGGATCCGGGCGAGGGTCGCGACCATGTCCGCATGCAGCTGCCCGAGGGATCCCTCGCCGGGATCCACCATGAGCTGGACCTTCACCCCGGGAGACTGCTGGAGCTTCCGGATGATCGCGTCGGCGACCTGGTGCCCGGAGTTCCCGCCCAGCAGGAACACATCCATCTGGACGAGGGTCTCGGCACCCTGGATCATCGCCACGGCCTCGGCGGTCACCTCGGCTCCGCCGACCAGCAGCTTGGCGGCATTCCCGGTGGTGGCGGGCAGGCTCGGAAGGGCCGCGCGATCCGCCGATCGCACGTACCGGTCAGCCGGCATGGCCCCTGTCGCCGTCTCCCGAGGTGCCGGCTCGCTCCGGCGCAGGGCAGGCAGACTCCCATTGGACCGTTGAACAGACGCTAACACGCCACGCTTCCTCCGCAGATTAAGGGCCCCTTAACCTATAGTTAGTCAGCCATTAAATCTTGCGTGAAGCTTTTGCAGCGATCCCACAACATCCGGATCATCCACGCAATACCTGGCGTTAACCCGCCATGGCTACCGTAGGAGGGCCCATAGTGGGGTAACGCAAGGACCACGAACGGAGTGACTCTGGATGGCGATCGACTTCCTCAGCGAACGGACTAGCAAGCCCGAGCCCCTGCTCACGGAGGGCGGGCTCGACGGCCACCTGGTCGCAACCGAGCGAGCGAGCCAGCTGAGCCGAGGCCTCCCGGGGCTGATGACCCGGCTCAAGCACGCCCTGATCGGGCGCCCCATCCCCAGCACGCACCTCGAGCACGAGTGCATCAGCAAGCTCAAGGCCCTCGCGGTCCTGTCCTCGGATGCCATCTCGTCGACCGCGTACGCCACCGAGGAGATCCTCCTCGTGCTGATGGCCGCCGGAACGGCCGCGGCCAACCTGGCCATTCCGGTCACGCTCGCCATCATCGGGCTGCTCGCGATC
>DATNQJ010000075.1:0-5408 GCA_036704085.1 Stenomitos sp. | reverse complement strand
CCGGCGGCCTCGCCGACACGATCAAGGAGTTCCATCCTCGGCATGGCGAGGGCACGGGCTTCACCTTCGAGCGCTACGAGGCCGAGGCGATGCTCGGGGCCATGCGCCATGCGCGCTTCATCTTCGACCACAAGCCCATGTGGCAGCGCCTGGTGGTGAACTGCATGGCCGCAGACTATTCGTGGGGCCGCGAGGCCGGCTGCTACGTGGACTTCTACGAGGAGGCCCGGTTGTGGGCCGAGGTGCCGCTGCGGGTGTAGAACGAAACCGGCCGCCTCCCTTGGGAGGCGGCCGTCGAGCTTGAAGAACCTAGTCCTTCTTCTCCTCGGTCGAGGTCTCGGGGGCCTTGGCCTCCTCGGTGTGCTGCTGCTGAGCGAGCAGGCTGTTGAACATCGAGAACATCTGGTTCGCACCCTCTTCGATGCGCTTCGAGACTTCCTTCATCTGGTTGTCGAAGGTGGCCTCGGCCTCCTCCATCCGGCGGCGGACTTCCGGGTCCTTGATCAGACCGTGGAACTGCTCGCGGGCCACCTGAACGCCGAGCTCGGCGGTTTCGGCCGCAGCCTTGGCGAGCTTCTCGGCGCTGACTTTGAGGTCGTTGATGTCGGGCATGTTTGAACTCCTGATGTGAGGGGGACTAGGCGGTGATGGGAGCGGGGCTCATCTGGTGCCAGAAGCTCTCGCCGGGCAGGTCGGCCGAAAGCCCCCAGCCGGCGACGATCGTCTGAGCGATGTCGCTGAAGCCCGTGCGGACCCCGAGGTCGACGCCCGGCACCCCCGGCTGGTAGGCCAGGAGCGGGACGTACTCGCGGGTGTGGTCGGTGGACACGTCGGTGGACTCGTTGCCGTGGTCCGCGCTGATGATGAGCAGGTCTCCGGGCTTGAGGGCCTCGAGGAGGCGGCCCAGGCCCGCGTCGAACTCGGCGAGGCACTCGGCCATGCCCTGCGGGTTGTTGCGGTGACCGTACTTGGAATCCGTGTCGACCAGGTTGTTGAACACGAGGCTGCCAGCGGGCGCCTCGTGGGCCATCTGGATGGTCTTCTCGATGCCCTCGGCGTTGGATGCCGTGGGCAGGCTCTTGGTCACGCCGAGGCCGGCGAAGATGTCGTAGATCTTGCCGATGCCGATGACCTCACGCCCCGCTTCCTTGACGTGGTCCAGGAGCGTCTTGCCCTCGGGCGGCACCGAGTAGTCGTGGCGAGCTCCCTGGTTGCGCTCGAAGCTCCCGGGCTGGCCGTAGAAGGGACGCGCGATGACCCGTCCCACGTGCAGGGGGTCGAGGATCTTGCGGGCCTTCTTGCAGGCGTCGTAGAGCTCCTCGAGGGGCACGACGTCCTGGTGGGCCGCGATCTGGAAGACGCTGTCCCCGCTGGTGTAGATGATCCACTTGCCGGTCTTCATGTGCTCCTCGCCGAGCTCCTTGAGGATCTCGGTGCCCGAGGCGGCGTAGTTGCCGAGGTAGCCGCGGCCGGTCTGCCGGCAGAACTCGTCCATGATCTCGTCCGAGAACTTGGGATAGACCGGGAAGGCGTGGTCGAGGATGACGCCCGACATCTCCCAGTGGCCCGTGGTCGTGTCCTTGCCGGGCGACTGCTCCGCCATCTTGCCGAAGCTCGCCAAGGGACGCTCCACCGGAGCGACGCCCTCGATGGGGAGGATGTTGCCGAGGCCCAGCTTCTGGAGGTTGGGAAGGTTGAGGCCGCCAACGGCCTTGGCGCAGTTGGCGAAGGTGTTGGCATGCTCGTCGCCGAACTTGTGGGCGTCGGGCAGCGCTCCTACTCCCATGCCGTCGAGCACGACGATGAAGGCACGGTTCAGTTGATGGGCCATGGCTCGCTCCTTGCTAGCGGTGATCCATAAGATGCGGGCCCCGACCCGATGCCACGGCCCCCACGTCATTATAGCTCCCAAGTGCCGCTTGGTCGCTGTTTGGACCGAAAGTGGGTGGGGTTAAGCCGGGTCCTCCACGACCCGGTCGAAGCAGTCCGACCGAGAGAGCTCGTCGAGGGTCGAGAGTCCCTGCGCGGCGACCCAGGTCGCGTAGTCGTAGAGGGGCAGATAGCCCTTCTGCTTGCCATAGGCCTCGATCTGGGCCTGCGGGCTGTTGGTCGAGACCATGGACCGGATCTGCGCGTCGAAGGGCAGCACCCCGTAGAGGCCGACCTGGCCGCTGTACCCGGTCTGCTGGCAATCGGGACAGCCCACGGCGCGATAGAGCATGCCCGAGTCGTTGAGGGTCCTGAAGTAGGCGGCCGTCTGCTCGTCCGGCTGGTAGGACACCTTGCACTTCTCGCAGAGCTTCCGGACCAGGCGCACGGTGATGACCCCCGCGACCGCATGGGCGACCGTGCGGGCCGGAAGCTCGCTGAGGTCCTGGAGCTGGTGCAGGAAGCGCTGGCCCGTCGGCATGCCGACCACCGCCCCGTTGCCCGCCAAGGCGCCTTGCACGAGAGGCCTGGCCAGGGTCGAATCGGTCAGCGACGGCATCGCCAGGAGGTCCGGCGCCTGATCCAGGATCTGGGTCAAGGTCGTTTCCGGTCGCTGAGGGTCGACCGGGACCTGGGAGACGCCCTCCAGGTCGTAGTGCAACTGCCCGAAGCTGAGGATGCTGCGCTGGCCCTTGAGGGCTTCCTTGAGGATGGCGTGGAACAGGGTCGACTTGCCGGAATTCTTGGGTCCGTTGATGAGGATGAGGCCGCTCGGGGCGTCGAGCATCTTGCGGATGCCCGCAGCGGACGTGGGGTGCAAGACCAAGGAGTCGAGCGTGTTGCCCTCGACCGCGCCATGGTCGAACAGGCGCAGGGTCATCAGCTGGCCGTGACGGACGGGAAGCGATCGCAAGAAGACGTTGATGGCGCGCCCTTCGTGGTGCAGCTTGAGGGTGCCCGTCTGGGGGACGTTGCCGGCCGTTAGGGCGAGCTCCGCCATGACCTTGAACCGGGCGATGAGGCCTGCAGCGACCCGGGTGGTGACCGAGGGTTCCTTGACGAGCATGCCGTCGATCCGGAGCCGCACCGTGGTCTCGGCCTCTTGCGGCTCCAGGATGATCTCGGTGGCCTTGCGGCGCAGGGCCGCGCCGAGGATGGCCATGGCCAGCTGCGTGGCGCTCTGCTCCTCGACGGTGGCGCCAGGCTCGCCGCTCTCTTCGGTCGCCTGGCCGGACGTCTCGTGGGGCAGACTCTTGACCACCTCCCGGAACTCCGCCTCGGTGATGACCACCGGCTGGATGGAGACGCCCTTGAAGCGCAGGCGCAGGTCGTCCAGGGCGAGGATATTGCCCGGATCGACCATGGCGACGGTCATCTGCGAGATGGAGACTGGCAGGATCTTGTGCTGCTTGATCATGCTCTCGGGGATGAGCCGGGTGAGCTCGGTCGGCACCCTGCTCTTGAACTCGAAGCTCTTGACCCCGTACTGCAACTCGAGGGCGTGCTTGATCTGCGCCTCGGTGACGTAGCCGAGCTGGATCAAGATCTCGCCGATGGGCGCTCGGGTGTGCTGTTGCTTGGCGAGCCCGTGGTTGAGCTGCTCCTCGGTCAGGATGCCCGCCTTGATGAGGATCTCGCCGAGCCGCATACGGTTGCCGGAAATGGCCATCTGGTCCCCCCTTTTCCTTCTCGCCGGGCCTATCGAGACCAGGGCGAGCGGCGTATGGATCAATACCCGTCTCGGGGGGCAATTAATCGAAAGCCCCCCTTGCGGGAGGCTTCCGGGTCGGTGGTCGGCGTCAAATGATCGGCTAGCGCCAGAGCTCGACCATGGACCCATGACCGGCCGTGACGCCGTAGGCGAAGTGCTGGAGATCGCCATCGTTCCATGCCGTGATTCCCGGGCGGTAGGGGTCGAAGATCTTGAAGCTGCCGTCCCCGTTGAGGCCTGCAATGTAGATGAAGTGACCCGTTCCGGGGCTGAGCGAGCCATTCAGGATCACGCCGTGGCCGCGCTGCAGGGCGGCTCGCACGGCTGCCGGCGACGAGCTGCCGGAGAACTCGGCCTGGAGCCCGATCGCCCGCGCGGCGTTCGGGATGGCGTTGTTGTCGGGAATGCCGTAATCCGGGCTGGTGCCCGTCCGCTTCACCAGCTCGTTGACGGTCGCGACCGTCGCCGGGCGCAGGCCGAAGGCCGCGGCCGCCATGGTGAGGCTCGTGGGGCCGCACGTCCAGCCGTTCGGCTGCTGGATGTAGACGCTGCCGCGGTCCGAGTTGCGCCCGCTGGCCGGAGCGGGAGCCGGGGCGCTTTCTTTGGCTCCGCCCGGAAGCTTGAGCACCTGCCCTGCCTGGATGACGTTGGGATTGGAGAGCTGATCGCGGTTGAGGTCGAAGATCTCATGCCAGCGATTGGCATCGCCGAGCGTGGCCGCGGCGATCGCCGACAGGCTGTCACCGGACTTCACCGTGTAGCTGGGGCCGGGGGCCGGTTTGGGCGCAGGAGGCGGTGGCGGGGCGGCGGCCGCCGGAGCGCCGCCCGGAAGCTTCAGCACCTGGCCGGGCTGGATCAGGTCAGGATCGGAGATCTGGTCGCGGTTGAGGTCAAAGATCTCGTGCCAGCGATCGGCATCGCCGAGCGTGGCTGCGGCGATCGCCGACAGGCTGTCACCGGACGCCACGGTGTAGGTCGGGGCTGGGGCGGGAGCCGGTTTCGGGGGCTCGGCCTTCGGGGGCTCGGCTTTCTGAGGTTCTGGCTTGGGGACTTCGGGCTTCGCGGGCGTATCGGCCGGCGGGCGCAGGACGCTCTCGACCTTCTTGGCGGCTTCCGCCAGGCCCTTCAGGAGGCTCTTGTAATCCGACTGGAGGGACGTGGCCGCGGTGTTGCCGCTCAAGACCAGGCTGTCCATCGGCATCGACGGAGCGGACACCGAGGGGGCGCCGGAGACGGCCTTGACCGTCTCCCGGAACTGATCCAGGGTCCTTGCGAAGGAGGACGAGGTGGCATCGATGAGCATGGCGGGATCCCCCAGTTGGCGGCACATGGGTCTTATCCGCGCCGGGGGAGCGGAGCCGGTTAAACGAGGGGAAAGTTTGCCTTAAAGATCGAGCCTGTTCCACGTCAAGCGGCCTGACGTCTCGGACATCAGGCCGCTCGGCGAGGGAGTGGGGGGGCGCTTACTTGGTGGCCGCGGTCTCCACGGCGTAGACCGCCTTGATGAGCGGGGCGGCCTGGGCGGGCTCGGGACCGATGGTGTAGGCCTTCAAGAGGGCCTCGCTCGCATGCGGCACCTTGGTCTCGTCGTTGACCAAGAGGTGGGCGAGCGTCTCGCCCTTCTCGACCTTGTCGCCGACCTTCTTGTGGAGCATCACGCCGACGGCCAGATCGATGGGCGCGCCCTTGACCAGGCGGCCGGCGCCGATCTCCTTGCCGGCGAGACCCACCGACAGGGCGTCGAGGTTCTGGACGTAGCCGCTCGTGG
>DATNQJ010000074.1:0-2568 GCA_036704085.1 Stenomitos sp. | reverse complement strand
GAAGGTGGGGGATGGTAACATGAGGGCGTGAACCTGCCATCGCGCGTCCGCGCCCTCTTTCAAACCGTGCCCCGTGGCCCCGAAGGTCTGCTCTGGTACCTCGTGCTCCTCCAGTCGGTGGGCGTGACGGCCGTCTTGCCGGTCCTGCCGCTCTACGCGACCGAGCACGGGGCCGATCTGGCGTTCATCGGCTGGATGGTCGGCGCCTACATGGCGGCCAACCTGGTGGCGACCTACCCCGCGGGCTGGCTCTCCGACCGGCTCGGCCGGCGCCTCTTGATGGCCATCGGCATGGGCCTCTACGGCCTCGCCTCTTTGGGCTTCCTGTGCTTCCAGCATCCCTGGGCCTTCGTGCTCCTGCGGGCCATCGAAGGCGTGGCCGGAGCCTGCTTCGTGCCGACTGCCCTCGCCTACGTGGCGGATCGCAGCGCGCCGGACGTCCGCGGCACCCGCTTGGCCCAGCTTACCGCCGCCCAGTACCTGGGGCTCCTGGTGGGGCCCGCCATCGGCGGGGCCCTCGCCTCCGCGCTCGGCTACGCGTCCCCCTTCTGGGTGCTGGCGGGGCTCTGCGTGGTCGCCTCGGGTCTGGTCGCGCGGCTGCCCGGAGCGGGCCATGCGGAGGCCGCAGAGCGCCACGGGTCGGAAACGGGCTGGAGCGGCGTGCGCTGGCCCCTGGTCTTCGGCGTCGGCGCCCGCTCGCTCGCGGGCGGCTTCGCGGTGGCCCTCTACGAGACGGTCTGGGCCATCTACCTGAAAGACCTCGGGGCGAGCACCTGGGAGATCAGCATGAGCTGGACCCTTTTTGCCGTGCCGCCCATCCTGCTAGCCGGAGTGGCTGGCCGGCTCATCGATCGGGCGGGCCCGGCCTGGCCCATCCGCCTGGGCACGGTCTTCAGCGCCCTCATCGTCGCCACCTACGCCATGACCCGGCGCGTGGAGGTCTTGTTGGCCTTGGGGGTGGTGGACGGCATCGGCTTCGCCTTCGCCTATCCGGCGCAGAACGCCCTGATGGTGGCGGCCGCCCCCGAGGCCCTGCGCGGCCGGGTGATCGCCCTGGTCACCGCCCTCGGCACGGTGGGCTCCTTGATCGGGGTGGTGGTGGTCCCGCGCCTCTATCCGCTCGGCCCCGGGTGGGTCTTCGGCGTCACCTCCGGCCTCTTGATCCTGTCGGGGGTCGTCCTCGCCATGGTTCGCTTGACCGATTCCGCGATCCGGGTTACACCTGCTGGCCAGACCGTCGAGGTATAAGAGGAGGCCACCATGGATCTCGGATTGAAAGGCAAGCGGGCGCTGGTCATGGGCGGCTCCGCGGGCCTCGGCAAGGCGATCGCCCGCACCCTGATCGCCGAGGGCGCCGCCGTCGCCATCTGCGCCCGCGGCGCGGAGCGCCTCCAGGCCGCGGCCCAGGAGCTCGGCGCCACCCCCCTCACATGCGACCTCTCAGAGCCCGGCGCGGGTGAGCGCGTCGTCCAGGAGGCCATCCAGGCCCTCGGGGGCGTGGACATCCTGGTCAGCAACACCGGGGGCCCGCCGACCGGGCGCTTCGAGGATCTTGCTCCGGAGGCCTGGCAGACGGGTTTCACCGGCCTCTTCATGAGCGCCGTCGAGGCCATGCGCGCGGCCTTGCCCGGCATGCGCGCGCGGGGGTTCGGCCGCCTGCTGCTCGTGACCTCGGTGGCCGCCAAGGAGCCGCTGCCCGACCTGACCATCTCCAACGCCCTGCGGGCGGGCCTCCTGGGGCTCGTCAACTCCGTGAGCCGCGAGGTGGCCGCCGCGGGCATCACCGTCAACGCCCTCATGCCCGGCTACACCAAGACCGAGCGGCTCGCGGAGCTCGGGAGCTCCGACGAGCAGTTCACGCGCCAGATCCCCGCCGGCCGCCTGGGGCGTCCCGAGGAGCTAGGCGCGCTCACGGCCTTTCTCGCCTCCGAGTGGGCCGGCTACGTCACGGGGCAGGCGATCGCCTGCGACGGGGGCTTCCTGCGCGGCATCTAGAACGCCCCTTGCGTTCGCGCCACGATCCGCCATCATGGAAGCCTGCTGACCGGGGGCCTACCCCCGAGCAGCCTGCCTGACTGCTGACCATGACAAAGGAGTAAGACATGGAGCTCAAGACCAAGCGCTGCATTCCCTGCGAAGGCGGAGTGGACAAGTTGGATGCCCAGAAGACCGCCGAGATGCTGAGCCAGGTGCAAGGCTGGGAGGCGCGTGCGGAGAAGATCCATAAGACGTTCGAGTTCAAGGATTTCGTCGCGGCGATGCGGTTCCTGAACCAGATGGCGGACGTCGCCGAGGCCGAGGGCCATCATCCCGATTTCTGCGTCCACTACAACCGCGTGGACGTCACCATCTGGACGCACGCCATCGGTGGCCTCTCCGAGAACGACTTCATCCTCGCGGCCAAGATCGACGCGTTGCCGGCGTAGCCTGGGCGCGCATTAGCTTTCGATTGACGTAAAACGCCAAAAAATTGCCCCCGCCGGTGCATGCACCGGCGGGGGCGATGATTTGGACGCGGTTACTTGCCGCCCTGCTTGAGGGCCTTGCGCAGCAAGGCCTGCTGAGTCC
>DATNQJ010000073.1:0-2133 GCA_036704085.1 Stenomitos sp. | reverse complement strand
GCGATCTGCTCGGGCTCGAGCTCCGCGAAGACCCGGGCGGCCTTCACCTGGTAGTAGTTCTTGTGCTGGTCGTCGGCGAAGAGCAGGGGCACCGTCGAGGTCCACGCGAGGCTCATCCGATATTGGCGATCGACCCCGCGGGTGCTCATCAGGCGCACCATTCCGTGCGAGTCGGAGTAGGCCGAGCCCGTGACGTTCTTGATGCGGGGATCCGCCGAGCGCGCGATGCGCTCGATCTCCTTGGCCTTGGCGATCTTGTCGGGGACGGGCACCTCGGCGAGCTCGGGCCGGTACAGTCCCAGGTCCGGGGTCTCGCCCTCGAAGCTCGAAAGTTCGGAGGCATCCCCTTCGGGCAGGAGGATGGCGTTGGTGGCCGCCGCCTCGAGGGTCCGCGTCAGGGCCTCCACCGAGAGATCCTCGGTGTAGGCGTAGCCCGCCCGGCCGTCGCGCAGGACGCGCACGCCCGCCCCACGGGAGTCGGCCAGCGTGAACTGGTCGACCTCACCGTCTTGGACCTTGATGGTGGTCGCCGTTGAGGCGCCCAGGTAGATCTCGGCATCGTAGCCGGCCTTGGTGGCCTGCTCCAGCACCTGCTGGAGCTCGGGGGTGTAAGACTTCATGGTTAGCTCCTTCCGCCGACCACGATCTCGGAGACGCGGATCGGGGGCTGTCCGACGTTGACCGGGACCGAGCCGCTCGAAGAGCCGCACATGCCGGCCGCCAGGGCCAGGTCGTGGCCGACCATATCGATCTTGGTCAGCACGTCCGCGCCGTTGCCGATGAGGGTCGCGCCGCGCACCGGCTCGCAGATCTGGCCGTCGCGGATGATGTAGGCCTCGCGCACCGAGAAGTTGAAGTCGCCGGTGCCGGGGCTCACCGAGCCGCCGCCCATGCGCTTGGCATAGAGGCCGTAGGGAACCGTCGCGATGAGCTCGTCCAGGCTGTACTGGCCGGGCGCGAAGTAGGTGTTGCGCATGCGGCTGGTCGGAGCGTAGCGGTAGCTCTCGCGCCGGCCGGATCCGGTGGGCCGGTAGCCCGTCTTCCTGCCGCCGAGCTTGTCGACGATGTAGCTGACGAGCTTGCCGTTCTCGATGAGGGTCGTCTTCTCGGTGGGCATGCCCTCGTCGTCGATGGACAACGAGCCCCACTCGCCCTCGATGGTGCCGTCGTCGACCACCGTGACCGCCGGGTGGGCGATCAGCTGATCCATCTTGCCGGCGAGCACCGAGGCCCCGGTCGCCACCGAGGTGGTCTCCAGGAGGTGGCCGCATGCCTCGTGCAGGATGACCCCGCCGAAGCCCTTGTCGATGATGACGGGCATCTTGCCCGAGGGCGCGTAGCCCGCCTTGAGCATGGTCATGGCCTGCTCGGACGCCGAGCGCGCCATGGCCTCGATGTCGAGCCCCTCGACCCATTCCCAGCCGCGCAGGGCGCCGTGCGACTCGCTGCCAGTCTGGAACTCGGTGCCGTCGGAGGCGATCGCCTGCACGAAGACCCGCACGTAGGGGCGTCGATCCGTGGCCCACAGGCCCTCGGAGTTGGCGACGAGCACCCGCTGGACCTGCTCGTTGATGGCGACGTCCACCTGGGCGATCTCGGGGGCGTAGGCGCGCGCGGCCCGGTCGGCCCGCTCGAGGAGGGCGAGCTTGTGGTCGGCGTGGACGCTGCGGGGATCCCGCAGGAAGGGGTGCACCAGCCCGCGCGGACCGTCCTGCAGCTCGCGGCCGCGCAGGATGGTGTCACCCTGCTGGGCCTGGCTCACGGCCTTGGCCGTCGCCAGCAGGTTGTCACGAGACAGGTCGTTGGTGTGGGCGTAGACCGCACGCGTCCCGTAGAAGACGCGGATACCCGCCCCGAGCACCTGGCCCGAGGCCGCGTCCTTGACCTTGGAATCGAGGAAGGAGAGGCGACTGGTCGCCTTCTCCTCGACGAAGATCTCGGCGAAGTCCGCGCCGTTGGAGAGGGCCATGTCGATCACGTCGGCTGCCAGCCGACGGTCGAGGAGCGGGCTCGTCTGGCCCGCGGTAAGGGTCGGTTCCATACGTTCTCCTTTGGGAAGGAAAGGCGTGGCCACAGGGGCCAAAATCCTGGGTATTATACCATTCACGATCATTCATCGCCGGGCCGGACGGC
>DATNQJ010000072.1:0-2002 GCA_036704085.1 Stenomitos sp. | reverse complement strand
TACGCGGTGACGGGCGCGACCTCCACGAAGTGGATCATCACGGGCCCCGTCATGATCAACAACGTCCAGCACTGGTCGCACCTCGAGGTGAACTCCGACCACACCGGCAACGGCTGGGTCGCCAAGGATCAGGCGGGCTCGACCGACAAGCGGGTCGCCTATTGCGAGAGCAAGAACGGCAAGTGGTCCGTGTCGCTCATCGAGAATTCGGCGGCGACCAGCAGCGTCAGCATGCCCTGGTCCAACTAAGCCCCGTTGCGCGCTGCGGCCCGGGCCGCAGCGCGCTTCTTTTTGGTCACCGGTTTTCAAAGGAGTCGACCTAGAGGGAGCGAGCCATGAACCCCGCGGAAGCCTCGCAACGTTGGCAAGACCTCGCCAAGCTCTCGGGCGAGATCCTGGCCATCGAGGATCCCGCCGAACGGCAACACCTCATCTACGAGGCGGCCAAGCGCCTCCTTGGTATGGACCGCGCGATCGTGGTGCCCATCGGCCGACGGATGCTCGAGCTGTCCGCCCCGGGGCGCAACCAGCTACCCTTCTTCGAGTACATCGCGCTGCAGCGCCGCCCCATCTTCGTGCAGGATGCGGCCTCGGAGCACGGCTTCGCCATGCCGGCCGAGATCGCCGACTGGCGCCTGCCCACCCTCTTGTTCATCCCGCTCATCGCCCGTGAGACGGCTCTCGGAGTGCTGGCCCTCGGCTCGACGGCCGTGCGCGAGTTCACTCCCGACGAAGAGGCCTACCTCGCAGCCTTCGTGCCCCAGGTGACGGCGGCCATGGAGGCCGAGACCCTCCGGACCCTCGCCAGGCGGAACGAGGCCTACCAGTCCTTCCTGGGCGAGCTCGACGAGATCATGCTCCTGCCTGAGCTGCCGGAGGTGTTATCGGCCGCCACCCGGCTCTTGCAGCGCGTGCTGGACGTCGAGCGCGTGCTCGTCTTCGTGCAGCAGAAGGCCAAGCGCAACCCGCAGCTGGATGTCATCGTGGCGGAAGGCTGCCCGCATGCGAGCGGCGGCTGCCTGACAGGACATGCCTGCGGCAAGCTTGCCAATGAGCTCGCCGCGGTGCGCACGGTCGAGACCCGTAATGCCGAGGCGCTCGCCGCCCTCTCGGGCACGGAGCCGCACCAGTGTCCGGACCGCCAGGTGGCGATTGTGCCGATCCACAGCCACCGGCAGCACTATGGCGTCGTGGAGGTCTTCAACAAGCGCAACGGCACGGACTTCACGCAGGACGAGCTCGACCTGCTCGCCAGCGTGGGCCGCAAGCTGGGACTCGCCTACGACAACCATGCCCTGTTCGAGCAGGTCAACGAGGCGAGCCTCGAGACCATCAAGGGGCTCGCGCGGGCCCTGGACAGCAAGGACAAGTACACGGCCAACCACTCGGAGAACGTCGCGCAGTACGGGTTCCTGACGGCCGTGGCCATGGGCCTCGGCAGCGAGCAGTGCCAACGCCTCAAGCTCGCGGGGATCCTGCACGACATCGGCAAGATCGGCATCCCGGACGACATCCTCAACAAGCCCGATCGCCTGAGCGACGACGAGTTCATGATCATCAAGCAGCATCCCGGCAAGGGCTACCGGATCCTGGAGCCCTTCAAGCAGTTGCGGGACGTGGCGGATGCTGCCTGCTCGCACCATGAGCGCTACGACGGCACGGGCTATCCGCGCAAGCTCAAGGGGGAGGCCATCCCCTTGGGCGGTCGAATCCTGGCGTTGGCGGACGCCTTCGATACGCTGACGAGCGATCGGAAGTACCGGGCGCGTATTCCCATCATGGACGCGCTGGTCGAGATGCGCCGGTGCGCGGGCGCCCACTTCGATCCAGAGGTGGTCTCGGCCTTCTTCCGGGCCATGGCGGACCTGGGGCCGGTGGACCTGAACCGGAACGAATTGCCGCCCCGGGCGCTGTTACTGGAGATGGCGGACCTCAGCCTGCCGTTGGAGCGGTTCTTGCCGCCGAAGGAAGGGGCCTCTCTGGCGTAGGGCCCTGGCTATGG
>DATNQJ010000071.1:0-3359 GCA_036704085.1 Stenomitos sp. | reverse complement strand
GGACGATGCCCGGACGATCTTCAACAACCACCTGATCGAGATCCGGGACACCCTCGAGGCCCTGGAGCCCTCCTCGTAATTTTTTCCCCGACACCTGCAAATCTTTGAAGGTCTTGTTTTGACCAGAGGCACACGTCGATGCATGCGAGCAGCACCGTATCCCCTACCGTGAAGGAGCGTCCCCAGTGGCTCGGGGACGTGATGGGCGGGATCACCTCGGCCATCGTTGCCCTGCCCTTGGCCCTCGCGTTTGCCGTCGCGAGCGGCGTGGATCCCAAGGCCGGGCTCTACACGGCCATCGTGGCCGGCATCGTCGGCTCGCTGTTCGGCGGCTCGGCCGTCCAGGTCACCGGGCCCACGGGGGCCATGGCGGTGGTGCTGGCGGGGATCGTGGCCCAGTACGGCTTCGGTCAGGTCATGATCGCGGGCCTGATGGCCGGGCTCATCCAGATCGGCCTGGGGCTCGGGCGCCTGGGGCGCCTCATCTCCTACCTGCCCTTTCCGGTGATCACGGGCTTCACCAACGGCATCGGCGTGCTCATCTTCGCGGGCCAGCTGGGTAACATGCTGGGCCTGGCCTCCCAGACCCCCAAGGGCGTGCTGCACCACCAGGTCTACTGGCAGCTCAGCCATCTCACGCTCGCCAACCCGGCCACCGTTGCCATCACGCTCGTCACGGTCGTCACCATCGTGCTCTGGGGCAAGTTCAACCAGGTGATCCCGGGCTCCCTCGTCGCCCTGGTGATCGCCACTCTGGGCTCGGTCTTTCTGGGCCTCGACGTCCCGCGCATCGGCGCCATCCCGCAGGGCCTGCCCCTGCCCGCCATACCGACCTTCGACCTGGACAGCCTGGGCGGTCTCATCCGGCCGGCCCTCGCCCTCGCGGCCCTGGGATCCATCGAGAGCCTGCTCTCGGCCACGGTCGCCGACCGCATGACCGGCGGCAAGAAGCACGACCCCGACCGCGAGCTCATCGGACAGGGCCTCGCCAACGTGGCCGTGCCCTTCTTCGGCGGCATCCCGGCCACGGGCGCCATCGCGCGCACGGCCGTCAACATCCGCTCCGGAGCCAAGACGCGCCTGTCGGGGGTGCTGCACGGCCTGGTCATCGCCCTGGTGGTGATCGCCCTGGGTTCTCTGGCGGCGAGCATCCCCATGGCCGCCCTGGCCGGCATCCTGATGGTCACGAGCTTCCGCATGATCGAGTGGGAGCAGGTGAAACTTCTGGCCTACTCCACCAAGTCCGACATGACGGTCATGCTCCTCACCTGGGGGGTGACGGTGGCGTTCGACCTGGTGCTCGCGGTCGAGGTGGGCCTGATGGCCGCGGCGTTCCTGTTCATCCGGCGCATGTCGGACGTGCACCTGGTCACCCACCCCGAGGTCCCCCTGGCCATCGGGGTGCCGCCCGAGGTCGCGAACGAGATCGGCGTCTACGACGTCGACCGCCCCCTCTTCTTCGGGGATGCCCACCGCTTCGCCGACATGGTGCTCTCCGATCCCAACCGCAAGGCCGTCATCATCGACATGAGCACCACGACGACCATGGACGTGACGGCCGCCCTCTGTTTCGAGGACCTGGTGCGCGAGCTGCGCAAGCGGGGCGTCAAGGTGGGTCTGGTCCACCTGACTCCCGAGGTCCAGGAGCTGATGAGCCGGCTGGGGGTCATCGGCCGGATCGGCCGCCAGCACCTCTTCGAGCGCCCCGAGGAGGCCGTGGACGTTCTCTGGCACGAGCTGTACCCGGGCGAAAAGGCGGTCTCCTAACCCTGGTATGCTACGATGACGACGTGGAAGGAGGCATCCATGCGTCAACACGTGGCCGATCGCGTCCAGGGCTTCACCGAGTCCGTCATCCGGGAGATGACCCGCCTCTGCAACCAGCACGGCGGCATCAACCTCGCCCAGGGCTTCCCCGACTTCCCGGCACCCGCCGCCCTGAAACAGGCGGCATGTGACGCCATCCAGGCGGACGTCAACCAGTACGCCGTCACATGGGGCGCGCCCAACCTGCGCGCGGCGATCGCCCACAAGGCCCAGGCCTTCAACCGCATTCCCGACGTGGATCCCGATCGCCACGTGACGGTGACCTGCGGGGCGACCGAGGCCATGATGGCCGTGATGCTGAGCGTCGTGAACCCGGGTGACGAGGTGATCGTCTTCGAGCCGTTCTACGAGAACTACGGCCCGGACGCCATCCTCTCCCAGGCGACCCTGCGCTTCGTGCCGCTCGAGGGGCCGACGTTCGCCATCGACCCCGAGAAGCTGCGCGCGGCCTTCAGCCCGCGCACGCGGGCGATCGTCATCAACACGCCCCACAACCCCACGGGCAAGGTGTTCGGCCCCGTGGAGCTCGGGCTCATCGCCGATCTGTGCCAGGAGTTCGATGCCCTGGCCATCACCGACGAGATCTACGAGCACATGGTCTACGAGGGCGAGCACGTCTCGATCGCGTCCTTGCCCGGGATGGCCGAGCGCACCGTCACCATCAGCGGTCTGAGCAAGACCTTCGCCGTGACCGGCTGGCGCCTGGGGTACGCGATCGCCCCCGAGCCCCTGACGCACGCCATCCGCAAGGCGCATGACTTCCTGACCGTGGGGGCTCCGGCCCCCCTGCAGCAGGCGGCCGTGACGGCCCTGCAGTTCGGGCCCGACTACTACCGGGAGCTGGTCGAGAGCTACCGGGCCAAGCGCGCCCTGATGCACGAGGTGCTCACGGCGGCGGGCCTGAACCCGATCCTGCCCCAGGGCGCCTACTACATGATGGCCGACATCCGCCCCTTCGGCATGAAGGACGTGGAGTTCGTGCGCTTCATGATCGAGCGCATCGGGGTCGCGGCCGTGCCCGGCACGAGCTTCTTCGCCGACAAGGCCGCCGGCGAAGGCCTCATCCGCTTCGCCTTCCCCAAGAAGCCCGAGACCCTGCTGGCGGCCAGGGATCGGCTCTTGCGGCTCGCCATCGAGCTTCCGACGGTGAAGGGCTAGGTCCCGTCCATGCGCAGGCTGTTCGCGGCGTTCCTACTCGGCATGGGGCTCGCCGCCGGCTGCGCGTGGCTGGGCGGGGGGCAGACGGGCAACTGCTACAACACCCGGCTCGTGCCGGCGCGAATCTTCGCCGTCGCAGCCCCTGCCACCGCCTCGGCCAACGCCAGCGTGAGCCTCGTCCCCTGGGTAACCCGGCTCGCGCCGCTGACCAAGCTGGACCAGCTCGCCACCCAGTCCTTCAAGGCCGAGGTGGACGTGACGGCCAGGACCATCACCGTCACCGGGCAGGTGTTCAGGACCGAGGCCGCCCCGGGCTCGGGGTGCAGCTACCCGACCATCGCCGTCATGCCCGAGGCCGCGAGCCTGAGCGTGGA
>DATNQJ010000070.1:0-2950 GCA_036704085.1 Stenomitos sp. | reverse complement strand
GGCCAGAAGTCTTCGCACAAAGACTCAGGCTGTACACCGAAAAATGGCCTGAAAACTAGGTCGCTCCGACACGGCGAATGTGCGATAACCTCTGGCCACCTACTTATGAGCGCTTCGGTGAACACTTCCAAGCCTTTCACGAGTTGGCCGCGTGTCTGATCTGCGTGAATCGAATCGAGCAGCTCGGTCTCATCAACTCAGGGTTTTGAAACAGCGTCTTAGAATCATTTTCGGTTCATCCGGCGGAAGCGCGCGCCGTCGCCCGAGCTGTGAAGATCCGCTTATCCGACGAGTTCGTACCTGGTCTCGTGGATCGCCAGGATCTTCAGCTTGAAGAACTCCCGGTCCCGGAACCCATACGCCTGACGCTTCATCGTCTTGATCTTGTTGTTCGTCCCCTCCATCGGGCCGGACGTGATCATCACGTCGTAGTAGGCCAACAGCCCACTCCGATGTGCCGCCAGCGTCTTGGCCATCTGTTGCAGCATCTTGATCCCCGATGCCTCCGCCCGCTTGATCCACCCGTCGAGGAACAAGGTCCCGAACCTCTTCCCCGGTTGCTCCCAGAACTGGCGGAGGTCCTCCTTCAGGTAGTAGGCCGTCGCCAGCGACTTGTTCAGCGCCAACGCCTCCTCCAGCTGCTTCTTCTCGTCTTTCTCCTCGTCGAGATTCTCCGCCGCCTTCAGCAGCAGCCATCGCGTCCCCTTGAGCACCTTCCTCCGCATCACGTCGGTCGCCTCGCGGTACAACGCCCGACGCAAGTCGGAGAGCTTCTCGTTGAAGAGCTTCATGACGTGGAAGCGGTCGAAGACGATCTTGGCCTTCGGCAGGTGGGTCGCGACCGCCTCGCGGTACGCAGGCGACATGTCCATGGCCACCGCGTCGATCACCGCCCTGCTGCCCCTGAGCCGCTTCCAGAAGGGCTTCAGCGCCTTGGCCCCCTTGCCGTCGCCGACGAACACCACGGCGCCGCTGTCCAGGTCCAGGACCACCGTCAGGTAGCGGTGCCCCTTGGCGATCGCGATCTCGTCGATGGCGAGGTGGCGCAGGTGCTTGAGCTTGGGCTTGGAGTAGCGGCGCGCGAGGTCGCGCTCCTGGATGTCCTTGATCACGTCCCAGCCGACGCCGAGGTGCTTGGCGACATCGCGGATGGTCATCCGGCGTCCCAGTTCCAGGACGTAGCGCTCGAAGGCGTTGGTGGAGCTGCGTCGCGGGTCGGCGAACGGGATCTTGACCTGCCGCACGACGCCGCAGGCGCGGCATTCGACGCGCGGGATGGGCAGGACCACGAAGGTGGCGCGGCGCCCGATGGGCAGGGTTCGGAAGCGCCGCGGGACCCGGCCGCGCGACTGGACCTCATGCGACCCGCAGGCGGGGCAGCGACAGGTCTCGGGCTCCTGGTGGATGGTGAAGATGGTTTGTCCATCCTGGTAGTCGGTGCGGGTGTAGTGGTAGCCGCGGATGCCGAAGGCGTGATACAACAGGCCGGTGGACATGCTGACCTCCCGGTTCGGAGCCCTTTGACGCAACTCCAAGGGGAATCAGCATGTCCATCTCCTTCAACCCCGGCGCGCGCTTCCGCCGGATGAACCAGAGTTGGCTCATCCGGTATTTCAGGGAGATGAGTGCAAGACCGAGGCCCCGGCCGTACAATTAAGCCCGAGGGGCCACAGATCGGTTCGGCAGGCGGCGGGAGCGCCTGTGATGCTCGTCAATATCCTGGGGATCATCGACGACGCCAAGTGCTACGAGGTGGTCCGCCACCTCCGCTGGCCGGACGGCGCCCGCTGCCCCCACTGCGATTCGCCCCAGGTCGTCAAGCAGGGCCGGGATGAGACCGAGCCTCATCGGCAGCGGTACGAGTGCCGGTCCTGCGGCCGGCGCTTCGATGACCTGACCGACACCATCTTCGCCGGCCACCACCAGCCGCTCCGGGTCTGGATCCTGGTCCTGTACTTCATGGGGCTGGACCTCTCCAACGAGCAGATCGCCAAGGAGCTGGATCTTGACCCCGACGACGCCCAACGGATGACGACCGTACTGCGGGAGGGAGTCGTTGTGCGCAAGCCCGAGGTCACCCTCAGCGGCGAGGTCGAGTGCGACGAGGTGTACGTGGTGGCCGGCCATAAGGGTCACCCCGAAGCGGTCCGAAAAAAGGGCGGCCCGGCCGGCGCCGGCGGCTGAGGGGGGCGCCGGGGCGTGGGACGTTGGAGAAGGAGAAGCCACCGATCTTCGGGATGATCCAGCGGACCGGCGAGGTCGTCATCCGCATGCTGGCCGACGTCCGGCAGGCGACCATCGGCCCGCTCATCAAGGCGACGATCGTCCCGGGGAGCACCGTCTACACCGACGAGTATGACATCTACCACCGGCTCGCCGAGTGGGGCTACGTCCACCGGACGGTGTGCCATGCGGCGGGCGAGTTCGCCCGGGACGACGACGGGGATGGCTTCTGCGAGGTGCACGTCAACACGATGGAGGGGTTCTGGTCGCTGCTGCGGAGCTGGCTCCGATCGCATCGGGGGATCTCGCAGGAGAAGCTGCCGCTGTACCTGGGGTTCTTCGAGTTCGTGCACAACGTGCGGCGGCGGGGCAAAGCGCTCCTCGGAGCCTTGGTCGGGCTGCTCCTCAAGCCGTCCCCCCGAAACACCGGATGAGCCAACCCGGATTATTCAAACAGGGTCCGACGAGGAGCCCTCGATTGACGTATAACCTGTTGTAGACATTCAACTTACACGTCAAGGCGGGGGTTTACCATGAGTTTACAGTCTGTCTCGCGATTGTCATTCGACTTCTTCCCATCGCGGCCGGTCGACGTCGAGCTTTCCTCCTCTCCCCTCTCGACTGATGCCGGGCTCCTCCCAATCCGCCAGCTCGACGAGCGGATCCGGCTTACCGAGCAGTTCGCCGCCGCCCTCGAAGACAGGCGGGATCCCACCTTCGTTGAGCA
>DATNQJ010000069.1:0-2771 GCA_036704085.1 Stenomitos sp. | reverse complement strand
GGGCCTCCCCGCCGCTCTCCCTGGCCGCTTAGAGCCTCGCCGGGATCGCCAGGGGCTTGCCGCTCCCGATGCGCACCTCGATCTGGCGCGCCTCCGCCTCGAGATGGAAGAAGGCGACGGCCTCCTGCAGGAGACGGGCCTGCTCGCTCAGGCTATCGGCCGCCGTCGAGACCTGCTCCGTGGCGGCCGAGGCCTCCTGGCTGCTGCGCGACAGGCTCTCGACCGCGATGACCACCTGGTCGGTGCCCTGCCGCTGCTCTGCAGTGGCGTAGGTGACGGACCTGGTCAGCTGATCCATCTCCGAGACGGCGCCCGTGACCTTGTGGTTGATGCCAGCCATCTGTTCGGAGGCCACCACGATCTGCTGGCTGGCGCGCGCCTGCTCCCCGGTCGCCGCAGCCACCTCGCTCAAGAGCGTGGTCACCTGCGCAGCCGCGTCCTTGATCCGATGCAGCGCCTCGCCGGTATGAGAGGCGAGCTGGACGCCTTCCTGGACCTTCCGGGAGCCCTCCCGGGTGACGCCGACGGCCTGGGCCGTCTCCTTCTGGATGCCCTGGATGAGAGTCCCGATCTCGCCGGTGGCCTTGGCGGAGCGCTCGGCAAGCTTCCTCACCTCGTCGGCGACCACGGCGAAGCCGCGGCCCGCCTCGCCGGCCCGCGCCGCCTCGATGGCGGCGTTGAGGGCCAAGAGGTTGGTCTGCTCGGCGATGTCGTCGATCACCTCGATGATGGCCCCGATCTCGCCCGAGCGCTCGTCGAGGAGGCGGATGGTCTGCTGGATGGCACTCATCGTCTCGGCGATCGCGCCCATGCCCTCGGTGCTCTTCGCCACGGCCTGGTCGCCCACGTTCGCCGCCTCGGAGGCCTGCTCGGCCACGTGGCTCGCGTGCCCCACGTTGCCTGCGACCTGCTGCACCGAGGCCGCGAGCTCGCTGATCGAGCTGGAGGTCTGGGTGACGGCTGCCGCGAGCTCGTCGGACTGCGTCCGGACCAGGGTGACCTTGGTCCCGAGGTCCTGGGCATTCTTATCCACCGACTGGATGTTGGCCGCCATTTCCTCCATGGCCGCCGACGTCTCCTCGGCGCTTGAGGCCTGGACCGACACGGTCTTGGCGAGCTCCGTGCTCGAGCTGGCGATCTGCTGGGCGCCGGCTCCGACCGTGTCGGAGGCGCTGCGGACCCGCTGGACGATCGAGCGCAGGTTCTGGATCATCTGGGCGATCGCGGTGCCGAACTGGTCCCGGTCACTCTTGGGCTGCACGTTCTGCGTCAGGTCGCCCTGGCTCAAGGCCGTGGCCACGCCCGCCACCTCCTTGAGGTAGGCCATCATCTGCCGGAAGGATCCCGCCATGTCGCCCAGCTCGTCATTGGTCCGAACCTCGACCTGCTGATCCAGCTCGCCGCGCGCGATTCCTTCGGCGGCCCGCGAAACGACGGCGAGGCCCCGCGAGATCTGGCGCGACAGGAAGAGGCCGATGCCGAGACCGAGCGCGAGCGCCAGCAGGAGCAGGCCCGCCACGAGGAGATTGGCATGGAAGTAGACGGCATGGCCTTCCTGGCTCTTGGCCTTGGCCATGGCTTCCTTCTGCTTCACGAGCTCATCGATCGCAGCGTCGATGCGATCCTCCAGGAGTCGGCCCTTGGCCGCCACGGCCCGGGCCTCCGCAACCTGGCGGCGCAGGGCCAAGGCCTTGATCTGCTCTTGGATGGGGACGAACTCCGCCCACGCGTCCCGGATGTGCCGCAACTCCGTTCGTCCGGCTTCCGTCTTGATCAAGGGTTCGAAGGCATCGAGTTGCCGCTGCAAGTCCTGGGCGAAGTCCTCCATCGAGGCGGCGTGCTTCTGGATCTCGGCGGAGTCCTCCGCCAGGATCATGTTCTTCTCGGCGCGGCCGCGCGCCACCAGGTCGACGTTGGCCTCCTTGATCGTCGAGATGCCGAGGGTCTGGTTGGTGTACATGTCCTCGAGCATGCGGTTCAGACCGTTGATCTGCAGGAGGGCCATGGCGCCCACGGTCCCCATGAGGACCAGCAGCACGGCAAAACCGGCCAAGAGTTTCTTACCAATCGTCAGGCGCATAACGGCTCCTTATCGTACTACTGAAAGTCGAACGTAAAATGATTGGACGTTATCAGGACATTTGTCCTCCTATGCCCGGGCAGCCCGTGAGACTTGTGAGGACTGAGTAAAGACTAGGTCAAGCATCATCCTCGAGTTCTTCAGTCACCCGTTGAATGCGCTGCACAGCCGTCGGCTGCCGCCGCTCGGCCAACTTCACATTCGAAACGTCACGGTTGGCGACATAACATCCGCTATGCACACTCCAACCCATCGATAGACATGTCTACTTATACACCACGAACATAATGGTAGTTCTTTCAATCGGACAGCATATATTACAAGCAGTTCTACACAGTTAGTCGATTTCAGGCATACGTGAACCGTGAACACCAAAGTTCATGACGCTTTGTTTCGTTTTTTTGAGAGTTATGTCCACTTGCAGCAGACATAGCGAACCAGCCACGGCGCGAGCGTGCAATCCGTCGAAAACCAGCTGTATACGGCCACATGGGGTGCCACCCGCTCAGGATACTAGGGAAGTAGGCGGCACTCCGACATAGCAAAGAGGTCCCGCGCTGAGCGCGGGACCTCTTTGCTGTTGGCCTTTCCGGAGGTTAGCCCCTGCCCGAAGTGAGCATGGGGGCCTTGGCCCGCTCGATCGTGAGGCTGATCTGTCGGCCCCGGGTGGGTTGTCCGTCCTTGAAGAAGG
>DATNQJ010000068.1:0-8574 GCA_036704085.1 Stenomitos sp. | reverse complement strand
CGGCGTAGTACTCGAGGAGGCGCGCGAAGTTGTTGACGACGAACTTGCGGTACTGGACCGTCTCCGCGGCCCACTCCATGCTTTTCCAAAAGTCGTGGGCGTAGCCGACGGCGAGCTCCACGTCCGCCTGCTGGCTATCGGGGACCTGGGCGAGGGTGATCCGCTTGTCCCATAGGCAGGGCATGGCCACCATGCGGCCGTTTGCCGGAATGCGCCACTCGCCCGCGATGAAGTTGCGGGTCACGACGGCCGGGTCGTCGGGCGTGCTGGGCAGTGGAGTGGGGAAGAGGTAGAGGCGCAGGGCCTCGAGTTCGGCGTCGCGCAGACCGACTGAGAACAGGGACCAGGCGGCCCGGCGATCGGGATAAAGCCGGGCGAGTGGATCCACGCCCAGCTGGGAGCCGAGGTTGAAGGCCCGGATCGCCTCCGCGAGGGAGGGGAGATCGAAGCTGGCGCTGGGGGAACGGCCTGATGCGGGCCGGGAGAGGGTAGGGGTGCTCACGCGGAAACTCCTCTTGCGGGAGGGAACCTCCGGGATGGTGGTCTCTCGCTGATACGGGGTAGGGGTACTTGTCGGGGCCGCGAGGCAATACCTTAGAGCTGCGGCAGGATCTTGCTCTCCAGGACGGCCTTGGGCATAAAGCCCACCAACCGATCGGCTGGGGCCCCGTTCTTGAACAGGATCAGCGTCGGGATGCTCCGGATGCCGTACTTCATGGCAAGTTCGGGATCGGTCTCGGTATTGACCTTGGCGATCTTGAGCTTGCCGTGGTGATCCCGGGCCATCTGCTCGAGGACGGGAGCCACCATGCGGCAGGGGCCGCACCATTCGGCCCAGAAATCCACCAGCACGGGCTCCTGGGATGCGAGGACCTCCTTGGCAAACTGAGCGTTCGAAACGGCGATGGGCTTGGACATGGGTCATACCTCCTTGGTCGTACCTCTGAAATATACCCCCATGGGGTATATAGATCAAGGGGGGTCGGCAAAAGGTGGGGCACGACCATGTGGGTCGTTCGGTGGCCTCGTGTGACGCTCGGAGAAGATTTGCCAACCGCGCCCATTCTTGACGCTGTCCTCACGCATGGCGATCGGCCTGCAAGGTAAATAGTAACTGGGATCAAAGCCTAGTGTGGGATTACGATGAGCGACACGCCTGCATCCAAGATGTATAGCCGGGCGGCCATGCGCGTCCGGTACACGATTCCGGCGGAACTTACCGATCAGGTGGGTCTCTTCCTGTTGAAGATCGAGATCCTGGATATCTCGCCCCTGGCGGCCCGTATCTACTGCAGCAAGCCATCCTTGCTCAACGTGGGGCAGCGTCTGACGTTGAGCCTTTGGAACAACACCCGTACGCGCACGCAGGAAAACCGCTTCGCGCTCGAGGTGACGGTCATGGCCAAGCGCGGCGAGTTCGAGTTCGTCCTCCTCTTCGACCGGCCCATGTCCCCCGAGACGTCGGGCCTCGAGGAGTTCGTGTACGGCCCCATCCTGCTCGAAGCCCTCCTGGGCAACCTCGATCGCCCCGTTCAGACCCTGGATGAGCTCAAGCGGGCCTCCGATCAGATGTTCGGCCCCCTCACCGAGCAACCCCTCGAGGCGGCCGTCGAAACGCGCCAGCACCTCAAGGCGACGGCTTATCTCTTCAGGACCTTCCTAGCTGGCCGCCCGAGTGCCGTGCGAGCAGCACTGTCGCTGCGGGTCTGCGCAACCGACTAATGGGATTGATTGGTGATTTTATTGGGCTGCCAGTATATTCACGGGGCCCATGTTTTTACGTAAGAACCACGCTATTTAGCTGGCTGTAAAGTTCCGGGACATGGAGGCGAGTTGCCCCCTCATGCCAGTTTCCTTCCACCGAGCGCTCCGTGAAGTCTTCTTTCGCTGCACTTTGAGCTCGAGGGAGAAGTAGGGTCTTGTTACCGGCGAGGGGTGGGAAAGGAATGCCCTTCCTCGACCACCAGGAACTTGGCCAGGGTGTTCACCTTCGACACGTCCGCTCCGGGATGAGTCTTCAGGTACTTGCCGATCTGCATGCGGAGGAAAAGCCCGAAGGCCAGGCGCATGAGGGGAATGCGCGGCGGCTCGTGCAGCGATGCGAGGAAGTCGTCGTAAGTCTTCTGGGACCACTGGGAGTGGCTCTTCACGTGCTTAACGATCGCAGCGTCGTCGGCCCCGCTCTTGATCACGCTCCCCAGCGGTTCGGAGTCGATCTGGAAGGCCTTGAGGAAGATCTTGTCACCCGGACAGGGGTAGTCCGTATAGTCCCCGTTGGTGCCGGCGTACATGGCGCGGGCCTTGTCGATCAGGCGTGGCAGCCAGGGATAGCCGTCCAGCTCTTCGAAGGGGCTGCGGGGAACGTCTTTGCTGAGATCTTTGGCCTGGATCATGGAGCCTCTTGGTGGGTGGGAGAGCTGGTTCGGGCGACGTGATGGGTAAGATGCGTCTCGATCAACTGAACGGCGGTGGCGATGCCCTTTTCCTCGCGCATGGCGTGTCCCAGGGCTTCCGCCTTCGATCGCATGGACTCGGAGGCTTGCCGTACGGCACCGGCCAGCTGAGGCGCCGTCGTCTTCTGATACCGGAGGGGCGAGGGGGACAGTCCCTGCTGGGCGAGCTTCTTGCCCCAAAAGACCTGCTCCTCGTTGAAGGCGACGATGACCGAGGGACGGCCCGCCCGGATGGCCGCCTGGGTGGTGCCCGCGCCGCCATGGTGAACGATCAAGCGGCAGTGCTCGAAAATGCGCTGGTGGGGGACCTTGTCGAGGAAGTAGACCTCTCCGACTCGGGTTCCGGTGGGCACCCGATTGGTCTGAACGATGGCGCGAGCTCCCAGCAGCCGCGCGGTTTCCAGGAAGAGATCGCGCATGGCTTCGGGGTAGATGTGCTGCATGCTCCCGAAGGTGAAATAGATCGGAGCCTCCCCTTCGGCCAGGAAGTCCCGGAGGGTGGGCGGCATCTCCCAGGCCTCGGCGGCATCAGGCATCTCGAAGAAGCCGCAGAGCTGGTGAGCGGGACTCCAGTCCGGTGGTGCCTGCCAGAGAAGCGGACTTGCCGGGATCAGGTTCAGCTCATCGGAAAAGAGCGCATGCGGATAGACATGGGCCGGCGGCTTCAGCCCCGCTCGCTCCCAGAGCGCAGTCATGTCTCGTTTCAAGAACGAATCGAAAGCGACCTCCAGGACCTTTCCTATCAGCGGGTTGAACAAGGGGCCCCAGAGCGGATGCTCGATCGGCAGATGGAGCGAAGGCAGGGAGCCAGGCCAGTAGGTCACGCTGATGTGAGGTTTGCCTGCCTGGATAGCCGCCGCCTTGGCCGAATACAGGCTAAAGTGAGAGACGAGGGCGTCACTTTCGCGGCAGGCCTCGAGCGCCACCCGGTACATCTCGTCCACGAAGGGCAGGAACGTCTCCTCGAACGTCCGCTTGAGCATCGTGAGGCCGTTCTTGAGGCGGGCGATATCCTGGATCGTAGCTTGCGAGAGGGTCATAGAGCTCGGGACCTGGCGATGGGCAACCCCCAGCCCGAGGCAGAGCGGAGCGTAATCCTGGTTGTCGATGGGGGTCGTGAGGACGAGGACGTCATGCCCGGCGGCCCTCAGGCCGCCGCCCAGGGCGATCAGTGGTCGAATGTCTCCGGCCGAGCCGAAGGCTTGTAGGGTAAATTTCACGGCATGAACCCCCTCAGCGCTCGCTTTCGGTCCTCGGACGAGGTATAGCGTCGACGCAGGCAGCACTCGACGTCCACGGCGTGCTTGGTGTTCTTGCATGCGCTCAAGGGGCGTTCTCTTTGTTCCCCATATTAATTTAATTAACCCTTCGGGGCCTCGAGGGCCGCCCGTTCGACCACCAGGCTCAAGGTCTGAGCCGCCTCCGCCTGCGCCGTCTTGAAGAAGGCGATCGCCTCCAGCAAATCATTGGCCTGATGCTGCAGGCTCGCCGCCGACTCGGCGATGAGGCTCGTGCCCTTCACGGTCTCCTGGGCCGAGCGGTTGATACTCTCGATGGCCTGGACGACCTCCTGGCTGCCGCGGCGCTGGTCGGCCGTGATGCCGTTGACCTCCATGGTCATGGCGTTCATCGAATCGACCGCCCGGACGATCTGCTCCGAGCCCTTGGCCTGCTCCTGAGCGGCGTTCGCCACCTCGAGGGTCATGGCGCTCATGCGCTCGACCGCGTTGGTGATGAGGTCCGCCGTGCGGGCCTGCTCCTGGGTTGCGAGCGCGATGCGGGCCATCAGGCTGCTGGCGTCGCCCACCGAGCTCACGATGGCCTCCAGGGCCTGGCCCGCGCCCTCGGCGAGGCTGCTGCCCTTCTGGATCGCCTCGTTGCCCTGGTTCGTGAAGGTGATGGCCTGACTGGTCTCGCTCTGGATCCCCTTGATGAGGTCCGCGATCTCGGCCGTGGCTCGGCTCGAGCGCTCGGCAAGCTTCCGCACCTCGTCGGCGACCACCGCGAAGCCACGGCCCGCCTCGCCGGCACGCGCCGCCTCGATGGCGGCGTTGAGGGCCAGGAGGTTGGTCTGGTCGGAGATGTCGTCGATCACCTCGATGATCGCCCCGATCTCGCCCGAGCTCTTGCCCAGGTTCTGGATGACCTGGACCACCTCGCCCATGGTCTTGTTGATCTGCTGCATGCCTTCGATGGTCTGACGGACCGCATGACGCCCGTCCTGGGCGGTGGCAGCCGCATGCTCGGCCGCGCGGTTGGCCTCCTCGACGTTGAGCGCCACCTGCTTGATGGTCGCCGTCATCTCCTCGATGGAGGCCGAGGTCTCGCCCACGGCCGAGGAGAGCGTGTCCGAGTTGTTGGCCACCTGGCGGATGCTCGCCGTCATCTCCTCGATGGAGCTCGAGCTGTCTTCCACGCTCTTGGCGAGGGCCTGGGTGCTGGAGGCCACCTGCTCGATGCCCGTGGCCATCCGCTCCATCGAGCGGCTGGTCGTCGCGATCTCCCCTGCCTGCGACTGCGAGGACTGGGCCAGCTGCTCGGCGTTGGCGCTGATCTGCTCGACGCCGCCTTCGACCGTGGCCGCGGCCTTCCTGACCCGCCAGACGACGTGCTGGAGGCTCTCGATCATGCGGCGTTGGCTCTCGGCCATGCGCCCCATCTCGTCCTCGCCCGCTACGTCGAGCTGCTGGTCGAGGTTGCCCGCGGCGATGGCCTCGGCGACCTCGGTCACGCGACGCAGGGGGTTGGTGACCGTCCGCGAGAGGATGACCCGCATGATGAAGAGCAGGATCGCGAGCAGCAGCAGGGTGAAGAGCATGTTCCGCACGGTCTGGTTGGTGACCAGCGCGTCGTTGTGCTTCAGCGTGGTCTTCATCGCGACGAAGCCGCGGATGTCGCCCGGTTTGACCCCCGCGTGGCACGCAGCACAGGACTCGTTGGCCTTGATGGGGTAGTACGAGGTGAAGAACCGCTCACCGTGCTCCTTGCTCATCCGGATCTGCGGCTCGGTCTGCTTGAGGATCGCGAGCAGCTGCGGGTCGGTGTCCATCGTGTGGCGCTTGGCCGGGTCCGAGGCGAAGGTGGCCTGACCGTCGGTCCGGTAGACCGTCATCTGCTTCACCGTGTCGTTGACCATGTGCTCGAGCGTCGTCTGCACCAGGGGGGCGTTGCCCGTGGGCATCAGGTTCTGAATGAGCGCCGCCTGGCTCGGGCCCAGGATGTTCTGCGCATTGTAGCCCGCCAGATCATCGAGCGATCGCCCAAGCAGCATCCCGCTGAAGAGATTGGACACCAGCATGGTCAGAAAGAGGCTGATTCCGAGGAATCCCAGCGTCTTTGCCTGGATCGAGGTCCGGAACAACTTGAACACCGTTGTGTCTCCTCCAGTGAGAGAAATAGGTCATATCGCTCAAGAACGGTGAAAGGACCGCAAACAGCGGACCCCGGTAGGACTTTAGCAAACAGGCATGCGCCTCCCATACCGTAGCAACTACGGATCAAGCCCCGGACCGTCGGTTCCGGAACCCTGCGCCTCCGGACGACATGGACCCCGTGTTCGCGGTGCGGCCTACCGTGCCGCCCCCAGGGCCTGCCGACTCCCTGAGCGGCTTTTAATGCGCGGCGCCAAAAAAAGTCCGGCCCCGAGCTGCTGCTCGGGGCCGGACGGGACGAAAGGCCTAGGCGACGGCGTGCTGGGCCGCACGTTGCACGAGCCCGACGACTCGCTCCAGGAGCTGATCGCGCCCATGGACGATGTCCCAGAGCCCGATCAGGCCATCGGGGCGATCGCGCACGGCGTAGTCGTGGTTGGTGAGGTAGACGATCTCGATCTGGGTCGAGCCCTCGGGGCCGTACCAGAGCGGAAGAATCTCGGCGTCGCCGATGGTGACGAGGTTATCCAGGGCCTCGTCCGCCAGGAAGTGCGCAAAGTCGCGGGCGCTGCCCTCGACCCAAAGGGCCGTTCGAGCCTCCTCCCCCCAGGTCTCGACCTCGTCGAGCTCCACCTCGAAGCGCGCCTCGCCCCAGGGACCGGGATCCTGGTTGACTCTCAGGCCCTTGCTGGCGGCGAACGAGATGGCGTGGTTGCCGGTGATGCGGATCATGGCTGGGCCCTCCCCCTACAAATATCGACGGCCTAAACGTACCAGCCGGGGGTCATGGTGACGTCCGGGAGAACTACCGATCCTGGATGCGCGGGAGGCCCCCTTGTGCCTAGGTGGCGCGCCCGGCGGGAGCTATAGTGTGCGCGAGGAGCGGCAGCACCGGAGGATCGGGCCATGCGCAACGTGATGGGCAGGGAACAGGATTGCGTGGTGCTCGGCGTGAGCGACAAGAACGGCATCACCGACGACCACCCCCTCGACCTCGACGAGATGAAGGACCTGCTCGTCGTGGACCTGGACTACTTCCTGGCCAACGAGCGCCACGTGGCCTCCATGGTGGGCGAAGCCCTCCGGCATCGGGCCCGGGACGAGGCCAACTACACCGAGCTCAAGGAGGAACGCGACGCCCTGCGTCAGCGACTCGACGAGCTGCGCCGTCTCGCCAAGGACTATCGGCCGACCGACACCCACATCTGCCCGGAGGACGTCCTGGCCATCACCGGCGAGTAGCCGGACGAAGGGGCCGGCCGACTAGTCGGCCGGCCCCTTCCTTCCATAGAGGTCCTAGAGCTCCTTCTGGCGCAGGAAGTTCTCGTGGCACTTGGTCACGTACTCCCTGGCCTCGTTCTCGTCGCCCCAGCCCTTGATGGAGGGATAGAGGCCGTCGAGTTCCTTGTAGACGCCGAAGAAGTGCTCGATCTCGAGGAGCAGGTGCTTGGTGATGTCCTCCAGCTTGGTGACCTCCGAGTAGCGGCGATCGCCCGCCGGCACCGCGAGGATCTTGAAGTCCTCGCCCTTCTCGTCCTCCATCCGCAGGATGCCCACCGGGCGCACGTCGATGATGCAGCCGGTGAAGGTGTGCTCTTCCATGGGCGCCAGCACGTCCACCGGGTCGCCGTCGCCGGCGAGCGTCCGGGGTACGAAGCCGTACTCCGCCACGTAGTGCAGCGGGCTCGAGAGCACGCGGTCCAGCTTGAAGACGTCGTGCTCGGCATCGTATTCGTACTTGTTGCGGCTGTCCTTGGGGATCTCGACGATCATCGGGAACTCTTCGGGGTAGCGGTCGCCGAGGGGGTAGTTGTAGAGGTTGCGCATGGGGTCTCCAGGTTTATGAGGGTATCCTAATCCCATGCTACCCCCGCAGGGCGCGGCCTGTAAACGGTTAGGCCCCTCGCCAATGAGGCGAGGGGCCCTTTTGATGCTACCGTCCAGCCGGCAGAGCGTGGGGAGACGCCGCCGGCAGGCGTTTCTCGACCGTGCCCGCGGTCGTCAGCTGGAAGAAGGCGACCGCCTCGTTCAGCTGCTGGGCCTGCCGCTCCAGGTCGGTCGCCGAGTCGGCGATGAGCTGGGTGGCCGTCGCCGACTCCTGGGCCGACTTGGTGATCGTGTGGACCACCTGCAGCACGGACTCTTCCTCGTGAATCTCCTCCTGGGTCGCCAGGGACACCTCGTGGGTCATGGCGCTCATGTTGACCATGGCCTGGGAGATCTGCTGGCTGCCCTTGGCCTGCTCGCGGGTGGCCACCGAGACCTCGCGCGTCAGCGTGCTCATGGACGCGATGGCCTTGGTGATCTGCTCGGCCCCCTGAGTCTGCTCATGGGTGGCTTCGGAGATCTGGGCCATGAGCAGGGCCACCTGCTTGAAGGAGCCGACCGTCTCCTCGAGGGCCTTGCCGGCCGATTGCGCGAGCCCCGTGCCTTCCTGGATGGCCTCGCTGCTCTGCCGGGTGGAGGCGATCGCCTGACCGGCCTCCTGCTGGATGCCCTTGATGAGCTGGGTGATCTCGCCGGTGGCCTTGGCCGAGCGCTCGGCGAGCTTGCGCACCTCGTCGGCGACCACCGCGAAGCCCCGGCCGTGCTCGCCGGCCCGCGCCGCCTCGATGGCGGCGTTGAGGGCCAGGAGGTTGGTCTGCTCGGCGATGTCGTCGATCACCTCGACGATGGTGCCGATCTCGTCCGAACGCTTGCCCAGCACCGTGATGACCGAGGCCACCTCGCCCATGGCGCTGTCGATACGG
>DATNQJ010000067.1:0-10138 GCA_036704085.1 Stenomitos sp. | reverse complement strand
GCGCTTCAACCAGAGCTACACGATTCCGTTCGAGGGTCGCATCTACATCCCGAGCCTGGGTGATGTGAACGTCAACAAGCGCACGACGGAGCAGGTCCAAAACGACCTCGTCAAGCGTCTCGGGGGGCGTGTCAAGGGCCTCAAGGCTTCGGTCCTGCTCGTCAAGACGCGCCGGATCAACGTCTACGTGACGGGGTTGGTGCGCCGTCCCGGCGTGGTGACCGTTCCCGTCCTGAGCCGCATGTCGGTCGCCTTGAGCCGGGCGGGTGGGATCCTGCCGGAAGGGTCTTGGCGAAAGATCTCGCTCACCCACGCCGACGGCAAGGTCGAGCGGATCGACTGGTACCAGTTCGTCAATCGGGGCAAGCTGGAGGCCAACCCGCGGGTCAAGGCCGGCGACGTCATCAACATCCCGCCCATGGGTAGCCAGGTGACCGTCGACGGGGCCGTCTACAAGTCGGGCCAGTTCGAGACGTTGCCGGGCGAGACGATCGAGGATCTGCTCTTCTGGGCCCACGGAACGACCTCCAACGCGGCGCTCAATAAGGCCAGCATCGCGCACTGGCTGACGGACGTGGCCAGCGATCGCCAGGAGCAGCCACTGGATCTCACCAAGCCGACCATGCTCGCCACCAAGTTGCAGAACCGCGACCGGATCAACATTCCGACCAACACGCTCACCTACATCCCCATGGCGCGGACGCGGGTCCTCATCCAGGGCCTCGTGAACAACGACGGCTACTACACCCTGACCATCGGGAAGACGCTCCGGGATCTCTTCGCCATGGCCGGTGGTCCCAAGGCAGATGCGGGCTTGCGGGAGGTCAAGATCTACCACAAGGGCCTCTCGGGCGGTACGTCCGATGAACCCTCGATGGTCGTGAACGCCTACAAGCTCCTCTACGAGCGCGACGAGAGCCAGAACGTGGAGCTTCAGGACGGGGACCTGGTCATGGTGCCCTCCAACAAGCTCCCCATGGAGGACAGCGTCGTCAACGTCCAGGGTCTGGTGGGCAAGCCCGGTCGGATCCCTTACCGGGTCGGATACAAGCTGTCGGACTACCTGAACGCGGCCGGAGGCCCGGAGGCGAAGGCCAACCTGCGCGAGGTCGTTGTGACCCGGGAAGGGAAGAAGTTCAAGGTCGACGCCTTCAAGATCATGCGCGAGGGCCGGCCGGAGGGTGACCTCGACATGCAGGAAGGCGATATCGTCTTCGTGCCGGAGGCCTTCTTCTACGTGGCCAACGCTCAGGACGTGGTCAACATCGTGCTCGCGGCGATCGCCGTCTGGGCCGCGATCCGGCCGCTGACCAGCAAGTAATATCTCACAGCCAGGCTAAAAGAGGTCCCGCAGGCGCAGCTCCAGGTCGAGCCGCTTCGGGGCCTCGCCTCTTTCGAAGCCTGCCACTAGCTCCCGAAAACCGATCAGCCCCTCGAAGATGCCCGCGCGGTAGGCCTGCAGCATCAGGTACTCCGCATCGAGCTCGTTCGACAGCGCGATGAGCAGGGCCGTGAGCCCATGCTTCACGTCCTGCGTGTCCCGCAACAGCACGAGCCGCTCGATGACGGCATCCTCCGGCGCGATGACCAGCACGGGCGAGTCCTCGACCAGGACCTCGTGGATCCGGGCCTGCAGATCGATCTCGCTGGGCTGGTCCGGGACGAACAGGTTCAAGTCGGGATGAAACCACCGGTTGGGCTTGCGTTGGAAGCCCAACCGGGTCATTACCTCGTCCACGTCCGGATGGCTGCCGAGGACCATGGTCAGGTCCTTGCCGAGGTAGCCCCCCTGCGTGTGAATCGACACGGCCGTGTCCCCGATGAGCAGGGGATCCCACCCCCGCTCCGCAAGGCCTTCGGCAATGGCGCTGGCGACCAAGAGCTGCTTCATAAAGGGTGAGGCCAGCGCTGCGCGGATCAGCACCTGCTCGTGCGCTTCGAGCGCCTGGTCCATGCCTCCCCCCTTCTCTGGCTCCCCCATCTCAACCGGCCCGCACGGGCCGACACGCCGGCAAGGCGGCGCGTGTGACGTTCAAGACCTGGTGCATGGCCTCCGAGAGCGACGCCTCCAGGCGGATGCCCGAGGCGAGCTGGTGGCCGCCCCCTCCGAAGGACTGCGCGATCGCATGGATGTCCACCTGGCCGCGGGACCGCAACGACACCTTGATACTGCCATCCGACAGCTCCTTGAAGAGCAGCATGACCTCGGCCCTCGAGATCTTGGGCAGCTGCGAGAGGATGAGGTCCGTCTCGCTCTCGAGGGCCCCCGTCTCCGCCATCATCTCCCGGGTGATGGCGGTCCAGACCAGACTGCCTCCGCATTCCGACCGCAAACTCGCGAGCGCCAGGCCCATGACGCGCAGGGCCTCGGTCGAGAGCCGCTCGTTGAGCTCGAAGTTGATCCGTCGCGGGTCGGCCCCGGCGGCCACGAGCTGGGCGGCGAGGGCGTGGGTCTCGGGGCGGGTCTGGTCCGACACGAAGCCGCGGGTGTCGTAGAGCATGCCGGCATACAGCGCCGTGGCGCTCGCCGGATCGAACGCGAGCCCCAGGGGTGCGGCGAGGGACGCCACCAGCTCGGTGGTCGCCGCGGCACGCATGTCCACCCAGGTGTGGGTGGCGAAGTAGTGGTTGCCCAGGTGGTGGTCGATGTTCAGCCAGATGCCCGAGAGCTCGGCCTGGGGCGGGAGGCGTCGGGGATCGCCGCAATCGAGGACGACCGGGTGCCAGTGGTTTCCGGGTGGCGGCGAGCGCAAAATCGGGGCGAGCTCGCTCAGAAAGTGCGAGTCGAACGGCAGATCCTCCGGGGCATAGACCCAGGCAGTCTTGCCCAGGCGGCCCAGCAGGATGGCGAGCCCCACCGCCGCCCCCAGCGTGTCGGGATCGGGGGCCACGTGCGGCACCATGAGGAAGTGATCGGTCTCCCGCAGGAGCTGCGCGACCTGATCGCGCGTCAGGGATGTTCGCTCCATGCCAACCTTCCCGGCCGTTCCACCTCTCCCACCAGCCGGATTATACCCGAGGCGGCCAAACCTACGTTCGGTCGCTGATGCGCGGGCACTTAGCGCTTGGAGCGGGTTTCGAGGGTTTTGCGGACCAGGGCGTCGAGGAGGACCCCGTCCTGGGCATGGTCGAAGGAGAAAACGCCCACCACGCGGCCCCCGGAGACCAAAATGGCCCCCGGCGTCTTGCGCAGACTGAAGGCGTCTCGGCTGTAGCGCAAGGGGTCCATGGCCTGGGGAAAGGACATGCCCAGGTCATGGGCCTTGGCGCGGACCTTCTGATCGAGGTGGGAGACCAGTGCTCGGGAGTCGAGGTTGACGCCCACCACCTTCAGGCGACCGGCATAGCTGGTGGCGAGCTGCTGGGAGGCCTGGGCCAGGGCCGGCAGGGGGATCGGATTGAAGACCGACCAGAAGAGCACCAGGGTCGGGGCGGTGCCGGGCAGGAGCAGGGGCTTGCCGTCGAGGGTCCGCACCTGGGTGTCCCGGACGGGCATGTCGGGGGGCAGGGCGCAGAGCGTGTCGTCCTGGTGCGCCCGGGCCGGAGCGGCGAACATGGCCGAGAGGCCGAGCAGCAAAGCAGCCAGGGGGCGCAAGGGATTGGACACGGAGCGTTTCACGGGCCGATTATAGCACGCCAGGGCGGTCCAAAAGGCCGCAAGTCGAGGAACGACGGAAGATTTAGGAGTAGTTAGATTCGGGTATAATAACGGGCATGGCAGTCATCAGCGCATGCCCCGCGGAGGGGATGCGCGTACGGTACGGACGTGGACATGGATAAAGCAATGCGAGACCTGAAGTCGGCTCGGATCCTCGTGGTCGAGGACGAACCCAATCTCCGCAAGCTCCTCGAGGTGATCATCGGCAAGGAGGGTTACGAAGTGACCACCGTGGCCAATGGCGAGGAGGCGTGGGACTCCATCAATCGGAAGACGCCCGATCTGGTCCTGACCGACATCATGATGGCCAAGATGGACGGCATCGAGCTCTGCCGCCGGATCCGCTCCCTGCCCCAGTTCAACCAGGTCCCCATCCTGATGCTGACGGCCAAGGACGAGCAGCTCGACAAGTACCAGGGCTTCCGCGAGGGGGCCGATGACTACATGACCAAGCCCTTCGATCCCGTCGAGCTGGTGTTCCGGATCCAGGCCCACCTGCGCCGCGCGAGCTCGACCCAGAAGCCCATGGCCGAGGAGATGCGGGTCGGCGAGCTGCGCCTCGATCGCCGCAACTACCAGGCGCACGTGGGCGATCGCGCCGTCCAGCTCACCAAGAGCGAGTTCGCGATGCTCGCGCACCTCATGACGCATGCGGACGAGGTCATCTCGGCCGAGCAACTGCTGGTAGAAGCCCTCGCCTATCCCCCGCACGTCGGCAACTCCGAGATCGTGCGCACCCACATCCGCAACATCCGCCAGAAGATCGAGCCGGATCCCGGGAACCCCCGGATCATCCTGACGGTGGCCCGTCACGGCTACACGATCAAGAGCTAGAATGGCCGTCATTCACTACGACGCTGACGAGCGCCTGCTTTCGGGCAGGCGCATCGCCGTGATCGGGTACGGCGCCCAGGGCCACGCCCATGCGCTGAACCTGCGCGACAGCGGGCATGACGTCCGGGTCGGCCTCTACGCCGGCTCCCCCTCATGGGTGCGCGCCGAGGCCGCGGGCCTGCGGGTGCTCGACGTGGCCGCGGCCGCCGCCGAGGCGGATGTCCTCGCCATGCTGATCCCGGACGAGCGGATGCCCGGGGTCTATGCCGAGGCGATCGCCCCCCACCTCGCGGCCGGCAAGGCCCTCGTCTTCGCGCACGGCTTCGCCGTCCAGTACGGCCAGGTGAAGGCCCCGGCCGACGTGGACGTGGTGCTCGCCGCTCCCATGGGCCAGGGCAACGCCGTGCGCCAGGTCTTCACGGCCGGAGGCGGCATGCCCTGCCTGGTGGCCGTGCACCAGGACGCCACGGGACAGGCCATGGAGCTGGCCAAGGCCTACGCCAAGGGCCTGGGGGCCGCCCGGGCAGGGATCCTCGAGACGACCTTCCGCGAGGAGACGGAGACGGACCTCTTCGCCGAGCAGGCGGTCCTGGTGGGCGGGGTCAACCACCTCATCAAGGCGGCCTTCGAGACCCTGGTGGCGGCGGGCTATCAGCCCGAGGTGGCCTACTTCTGCAGCCTCCACGAACTCAAGGCCGTGATCGACCTCCTGCAGCGCCAGGGCTTCGTCGGGCAGCGGCGGCTCATCTCGAACACCGCCGAGTACGGGGCGGACCTCGCGGGGCCGCGGATCATCGGCGAGCCGACCCGGCAGGCCATGCGGGAGGTGCTCGCCGAGATTCGCGACGGCCGCTTCGCGCGGGACTGGATCGCCGAGAGCCAGCAGGGCTGCCCGACCCTCGAGGCCGAACGCAAGGCCGAGGAGGGCCACATGATCGAGCAGGTCGGCAAGCCCCTGCGTGCCATGATGCCCTGGCTTTCCGGTTGACCCTCCCCACGGCTAAAGCCAGGGGATTCTTGCTTCACAGGGGCGCGCATGCAACCCCTCCACAAGCATGAAGAGCGGAGAGTCCCGCCGCCCTGATGTTCAGGCTGGCATTGAAGTCTCGATCCATGACCAGCCCGCAATTTCCACATGAATAGGTGCGGACGCTGAGTGGCATGGGCTTCTTCTCGCCGCAGGCCGAGCACTTCTTGGAAGTGGCCTCGAAGCGCCCGATCTGGACAAAGTGTTTGCCAAGCCACTCGGCTTTGTATCGGAGCATGGCCAAGAACATCCCCCAGCCTACGTCCGAGATGGCTCGGGCGAGGTGGCGGTTCTTGACCATGCCGCGGATATTCAGGCCCTCCACCGCGATCACGTCGTGGCTTTTGACGAGGCGCGTGGATAGCTGGTGAAGGAAGTCGAGGCGGCTGTCCCGCACCTTGCGATGCAGCTTCGCCACCTTGGCCTTCTGCTTGAACCAGTTGGCACTTCCCTTGACCCTGCGGGAAAGGGAGCGCTGGGCTCGGCGCAGCCGCTGCAAGGCCCCCCTCAGAAAGTGCGGGTTGGGGATCTCGGCCCCATCCGAGAGACTGGCGAAGGTCTTGAGCCCCACGTCGATCCCGAGAGCGCGCTCCTCGTTGATGGGCGGCTTCACGGGTTCGCGAAGCTCAATTTCGCAAGCCAGACAGACGAACCAGTGATCGCCATCCCGCTTGATGGTGGCTTGCAGGATCTTCCCCTCGACGGGACGGGAGTCGCGGTAGCGAACCCATCCGATCTTGGGAAGATAGACCTTGCCTCCTTGGACCTTGATGCCCTGCGGGTAGCGGAAGCTGTCCTTGACACCCTTCTTCTTGAAGCGTGGAAAGCCGGGCGTCTCGCCCTTCTTGACCCGCCGGAAGAAGTGCTCATAGGCGGCGTCCAGGTCCTTGAGGGCTTGTTGAAGCACCTGAGAGTGGACCTCGCTAAGCCAAACGGTCCCTTCGGCCTTCTTCATCCCGGTCAAGGTCTTGCACTGTTCGGCGAAGGAAAGCGTCTTGCCTTCCTGCTCGTAGGCGGTTATCCTGGCGGCGAGCGCGTGGTTGAACACGAAGCGGCACGACCCCGCGAACCGAGCGAAGAGCTGGCGCTGTTCGCCAGTCGGCTCCAATCGGTATCGGAAGGTCTTCCAGATCATCATGCGATACATCCTAGCTCTTGCGAGTTACTCATGCAAACATTTGTTCGAGCGACTCATGCTGTACCCCTTGTATCCCCACGTCTGAAGGCGGGGGCTTTATGGGGCATTGGGTAAAAGATCCTCACCTGCGCCTGTAGGAGGAGATGTTGCCATGGAAATTCGGAACAACCTCACCGGCCCGCTCACCTCTCAAACCCCGGAGGCCGCGCTTCCGCCCCAGCTGTCGGCGCTGGCTGCCCAGCTCCCGCCGCAAACCCGCCAGGAAGTCGCCTCGCTCTACCAGCAGGCCGCCTCGGGCGACCCGTCCCTCACCCAGACCTTGAACCCCGAGACGTCGGCCGGAGTCGATGCCCTCAAGCGTTATTTCAACGACCTGGCCGAGCATGCGCCGACCAAGGAGCTGGCGGAGCTGTTCAAGGCGGCCTCCAAGGCCGTCATCAGTCCGGAAGAGCGCCGCAAGATGAACGAGGCGGCCCGGGAGGTCTCGGAGGCGATCCAGCGGCTAATCATGGATCGCCAGCGCCTGGCGGACGACCAGTTGAGAGCCGTGCTGCAGAGCATCCGGCTGGCGGACATCGAGGCGGCCAAGGATCTGCTGAAGCGGGCGAGCCGGGATCAGGACGCTCGCCAGGCGAGCCGCCTCACGGCCGAACAGCTGGTGGCAGCGGGGCTCGTGACGGCGATCGCCCTGCCCGTCGTGAGCCAGAGCAAGCTCGAAGGCGTGACCAGCAGCGCCTTGAGCCGTCGCCAGACCCTCAATGATGCGGTGGTCGACGAGCGGATGAGCCGGGACGCCCTGGACACCGTTCGCGGGCACTCCTCCGGCTTCCGGCTCGAAGACTTTTCCGACAGCCGCTCGTCGACGACCAACCACCTCCAGCGAATGAGAGACTTCGCCAACGAATAAGGACCCCTTCGTGCTATTGATGATCGACAACTACGACTCCTTCACCTACAACATCGTCCAGTACCTGGGCGAGCTGGGCGCGGAGGTGCAGGTGTACCGCAACGACGCCCTGACGCTCGCGGACATCGAGCGATTGGCGCCCGAGCGAATCGTGATTTCCCCGGGCCCCGGCACCCCGGACGATGCCGGCATCTCGAAGGCTGTGATCCAGCACTTCCACAAGACCCTGCCGATCCTGGGCGTCTGTCTCGGTCACCAGAGCATCGGCGAGGTGTTCGGCGGGCGGGTGATCCGGGCGCCCTACCTCATGCATGGCAAGACCTCGCTCATGCACCACCATGACCGGAGCGTCTTCGCGGGCCTGCCGCAGCCGTTCGAGGCCACGCGCTACCACTCGCTCATCGTGGAGCGCGCGAGCCTGCCGGATTGCCTGGAGGTGACGGCCTGGACCGACGACGGGCTCATCATGGGCATGCAGCACCGGGACCACCCGACGCTCGTGGGCGTGCAGTTCCACCCGGAGTCCATCCTGACGACGGCCGGTCATGACCTGTTCCGAAACTTCCTGCGCCTTCCCCTGCCTGCCTAGCTTGGAGCCTGCATGACGCCAGCCACTCCCCAGCGGATCATCGAGAACCTGAGCTCGGCCGTGGTTGGCCAGGAGCCGACCCTGCGCCTCATCGTCACGGCCCTCTTGGCCGGGGGGCACGTGCTCCTGGAGGACGTGCCGGGCGTCGGCAAGACGCTCTTGGCCAAGTCGCTCGCGCACTCGATCGCGGGCGTGTTCCGCCGGGTCCAGTTCTCGCCGGATCTGATGCCCGCCGACATCACGGGCACCAACATCTACAACGCGCAGGGGGCGAGCTTCCGCTTCAGCCCGGGGCCCATCTTCGCGAACGTGCTGTTGGCCGACGAGATCAACCGGGCCTCCCCGCGCACGCAGGCGAGCCTCCTGGAGGCCATGGAGGAGGGCTGGGTGACGGTCGACGGGGAGTCTCATCCCCTGCCGCGCCCGTTCCTGGTCCTGGCGACCCAGAATCCGGTCGAGTTCCAGGGGACGTTCCCCTTGCCGGAGGCGCAGCTCGATCGCTTCGCCATGCGGCTCAGCATGGGCTATCCGCCACCCGAGGCGGAGCGCGAGCTGCTGGCGGGCCAGTGGTCCCGCTCGGAGGCCGTTCGCGTGACGCCGGTGGTGACGCCCGAGGAGCTGGTGGCCTGGCGCGAGCAGGTCCACGACGTGCGGGTGGACGCGAGCCTGCAGGACTACATGGTCCGGGTGGCCAACGAGACCCGGAACCACCCCCAGATCGTTCTGGGTCTCAGTCCTCGCGGCAACCTGACGTGGCAGCGCCTGGCGCAGGCCCATGCCTTCCTGGCAGGCCGGAGCTACGTGACGCCGGACGACTTGCGGGCGGTGGCACAGCCAGTGCTGGCGCACCGCCTGATCTTGAGCGGTCGTGCGAGCCACAAGGCGAAGCTCGCCCTGTTGGATGAACTGCTCGCCTCGGTGCCGGTCCCGGTCTAGCGTCGTGACCGCCCGCGCGATCGTCCTGCTGCTGCTCGCGGGCGCCACCCTCTTCGCGGCGGCCAACGTCGGAGTGGGGTGGCTGTATGCCCTCGGATTCCTCTTCCTGTCCTACGTGCTCCTGGCCTTTGGCCTGGCGGCCCTGAGCCTTCGCGGGCTGCGGGTCTCCCTGCGGCCCGCTGAGCGGACGACCGCGGGTGAGGCGCTCGCCTGCACCGTGGCCCTGGAGCATGCCGGGCGCTCTCCGCGCCGGTTCTTGAGTTTGCTCGCTCGGCCCCTGGGAGCCCGCCGGGGCGTGGGGCCCTTTCGGGGGCTCCTGGTCCCCGAGGACTGGGGGCATGCGCTGGTGCTCGAGGTGAAACCGGGCGAGCGGACCCTGGTCCCGGTGGCCTTCCCGGCGCCGGCGCGCGGGGTGTACCGGCTGCCGAGCCTCGTGGTGCAGGCGCCGGCCTACGGGCTGGGAGCGGTGCACCGCTCGGTTCCGGTGGAGGCCGAGGTGCTGGTGCGGCCGAGGGTGACGGACTTGCCGCGTCTGCGGTGGATCCATGGGAGCCTCGCGGCGGATCGGGAGGATCGATCGGCGGCACCTTCGGCGGGCTATGAGCTGATCCGGACGGTGCGGGAGTATCGTCCGGGGGATCCCTTGAAGTCGGTGCACTGGCGGACGACGGCCAAGACCGGCGAGTTGCGGGTCAAGGAGACGGAAGGGGAGGCGGCGGCGGGCGGGGTGGCGATCGCCCTGGATCTCGGGGCGGGCCACACGCCGGAGACGTACGAACATGCGATCGAGGTGGCGGCGTCGCTGTGCGCTTACGCGCATGGGCAGGGGATCGCGGTGACGCTTTACTCGCAGGAGGGGGAGCCGGCGGATCAAAGCCTGGAGGGGCAGCTCGATTGGTTGGCAACTCGTTCTACCCCCCCACCCCCCCCTGCTAGGGGGGGCATCAGGTGGCCTGGCTTCGCCGGCAAGCGCATCCCCTCGACCGACGCCGCCCACGCAGTGGGCGGCGAACTCGCCCCCCCTAGCAGGGGGGGATGGGGGGGTAGAT
>DATNQJ010000066.1:0-2614 GCA_036704085.1 Stenomitos sp. | reverse complement strand
GAGGTCGCCCAGGCATTACAGGCGGTGCGCCTCTGGCTCTACCACCGGGAGGTGCCACCACCGCGCCTCGTGCCCGCCACTCCCGAGTCCGCCCTATCGATCCATGCGCTGCAGGACCTGGTCACAGCCGCCCAGTCCCTGGGCGAGCCCACGCCGGCTCCCCTCCCGCTGGTGCAGGCGCCTGCGCCATCCGGGGCCCCGCAGCGGCCGGCGGGCTTGAACCCGGCCACGCGCCAGGCCATCCAGGCGACGCTCGCCACCGGGCTCTCCATGGCCGCCGGCCTCCTCGTGGCCCCCACCCGCTGGTACTGGGCGGTCATCGGCGCCTACATCATGTTCATCCGGGCCACGACCCTGGGCGAGACGCTGGTCCGGGGCTGGCAGCGCATCCTGGGCACGGCCCTGGGAGTGCTGGCGGGCGTCGTGCTCGCCCACTTGATGCGCGGGCACCCGGTGGTCGAAGTCGTCGAGATGGCCTTGGCCTGCTTCCTCGGCTTCTACTTCATGGGCTACTCCTACCTCTGGATGGTCGTGGGGATCACCCTGCTCTTGGCCGCCTTCTACCTGCTCCTGGGCCGATACTCGCCCGAGCTGCTGGTCATGAGGCTCGAGCTCACCCTCGTCGGGTGCGTCATCGGAGGCATCGTCGCCGCCCTGGTGCTGCCCGTCCCGACCAACGTCAAGGTCCGCACCACCCTGATCGCCGTCCTGCGGGACCTGGCTGACCTCGTCGAGCAGAGCCTGGAGCACCGTTCCGCCCCGGATGCGGTGGAACATGCCCGGCCGCTCGACCGCAAGCTGCAGGATCTCCACGAGGCGGCCAAGCCCCTCACGGGGCGCTTCCTTCCGCTGAGTTCCCAGGGTCTGCACCGGGCCCTCCACTACCTGGCCGCCGGCGCCACCTTCGCCCGCCACCTGGTCATCACCTCGGAGCGGTTGCCCGAGAGCCACCCCGACGTGCTCCTCCCCATCGGCTGCCACGTGGTGGACAACATCCGGGCAATCGCCGAGGATCTGTCCGAGCGCAAGGCCATCCGGCACCTCGAGGACGCCGCGGCCTGCACCGAACCTCTGGAGTCGGCGCTCGAACAGTGCCCCGTCCCGGTCCGTGAGGCCGTCTACTGGCTCGAGCAGCTGGACGAGGCCATCGTCGGAGTAGGCAGGACGCTCGATGCGCGCCTGCGCTGAGGCCACGCCGGGATCTGGCTGGGATTAGGTCGCGTTGGGGCTGAACATCGGCGCGAGGGACTCGCGGTACCAGCGGCCTAGTCGATGCCCCAGGCCCGCGCGCTTCTTCGCTTCATCGATCAGCGGCTCGGCCGACGCCCCCAGGGTCGAGCGGAGCGACTCCTCCACCGTCCGTTCGTGCGCCTGGTAGAAGTCCGTCGTGAGCAGGTTCTTGGCGGCCGAGAGCTTGCTCTCGGCTGTCGGCAACGACCCCAGTCCCGACAGCACCGCCGTACCCGCCGCATCCCGTAGCCGCTCGGGCTGGCCCTTGCGCAAGGCCTCCAGGGTCATGCTCATGCCCTTGGCGTGCCCCTGCTTCGCGAGCACGATCCCCGCCGCCTTGCGCCGCTCCGGATTGCCCGATCCCAGCGCCTGCTCGAGGCCTCCCTTGAGCTGCTTCGGGTCGAACTTGTCCAGGTAGTAGCGCGACGCCCAGTCGGGATTCTTGGCGTAGGCATCCAGCAGATCGGGCAGCATCGGGAGCATGTTCTGCGCATGCTCCGGCCGATAGGAGGTGATGGCCTTGATGCCGAAGCGCTTGGGATCCCGGGTGACCCAGTAGTCTCCGTTGTCCTTGTTGATGAGGTCCGGCCGCAACGCCCGGCGCGAGTCGTACTCCGCTGCCTGGTTGAACGCATCGGCCGAGAACTGGTCGATCGTCTGGGTGGCTACCTTCCCGACATGGACCTCGCCGCTGACGATCTGGGCCACCTGGCTCGGGCCGCCGTAGGTGTAACCCATGGAGACCGTCGGGTTGCTGTAGTAGACGCCCTTTCCGTAGAGGCCGCGCGGCCCGACCCGGAAGCCTTCCTTCGCGATCGCCTCGCCGGCCCGCGTGCCGTGGTAGTAGGCCTTCAGGTCGGCGACCGCATCCACTCCCACCTCGGCCGCCTTTTCGACGGACGTGTAGGTCACGAGCCCCGCCGCGAGCTTCCGCCGGGTCGATTCTGGGATCTCTTGGGGAAAGGAGGCGGCCAGGCGACCCGCCAGCGACGCCACTGCCCGCTGCTCGTCGGGGGAACGCTCCGAGAACCCGGGCACGGTCCGCCGGAACGCATCGATCTCGAAGTCGTTGTAGAGGTCCGCGCTGGATTTGAAGAAGTCCTGGAACGGCTTGCCCCCGATCGTCGCGGGAGCCTCGCCCTTGGAGACCGCGGCCTGGTACTGGTCGAGCAGGGCCTGGTAGTCCTTCTCGTCGACCAGGACGTGCTTCACGTCCCGCTCCAGATCGAGCGGACGATGCACGGCGCCCGACACCCCGAAGCGGAGACCGTACTCGCCCTCCTTGGGGTTGCCCGCCACTCCCTTGCGACCCTCGATGAGCAGGGGGTCCAGGTAGGTCGGGTCCTCGGCATGGGCCAACGCGCGCTTCCCGTCGGCCGTGAGG
>DATNQJ010000065.1:0-2529 GCA_036704085.1 Stenomitos sp. | reverse complement strand
AACTGGAGCGCCTACTGCGCCTCCAAGTTCGCCCTGGACGGCTTCGGCAAGGCCCTGGCCGAAGAGGTCAAGGGCTCGGGCATCTGCGTCACGGCCATCTACCCGGGAGCCACTGACACGCCGCTGTGGGATGGCGCGGAGCTGACCCCGGAGGCGCGCGCTGGCATGGTGCAGCCCGAAGACGTGGCTGAGGCCGTGGCCTTCGCCCTGCGGCAGCCGGCCCGGACGCGCCTCGCCGAGCTGGTCATCGAGCCCTCCAAGGGAGACGTCTAGGTCTTTTCGAGCACGGCGATCCGGTAGTAATAGGGTATGGTCAGCCGATCCTGGAGCTTGACCACCGCGACCGGGTTCGACATGTCGTCGCTGTCGTCCCGCACCTCCTCGATCCGATCGTCCAGGCGCGTGATCTTGAGGCGCATGCCCTCCGCCCAGTGGGCGATCGCCTCGTCCTTGAGATCTTCGGGGCTCTGGGCGACGAATGTCCGTTCTTCCTTCATGGCCGCCTCCTCCTGCGCGCGCCTCCCCATGATGGGCCGTGCGGCGGCGGAATCAAGCGTCGCTTAGCCGAAGTACCGAGCCGACTCGCGCAGGATGTGGCGCGCGGTGCGATCCGCCAGGGCCGCGATGGTGATCTGCGGGTTGACGCCCAGAGACGTCGGAAACAGGCTGCCGTCGCAGACGAACAGGTTGGCGTAACCGTGGCAGCGGCCCCATGAGTCCGTCACGGAGGTCGCAGGATCGGCCCCCATGGCGGCCGTGCCCATCTGGTGCGCCGAGAAGAGCGCCATCCGGCAGGGGTCGATGGCCATCCGGTCGATGCGCCCGATGTCCGCCTCGCTCCGCACCCGGACGCCCGCGGCGTGCGGCACCAAAAACTCCTCGGCGCCTGCGGCCAGGTAGATGCGCGCGAGGGTCTTGAGGCCCTCTTTGAAACGCTCCTTGTCGCGTTCGGTGATCCAGTAGTCGAGGACGGGCATGCCGTTCGAGTCCAGCGTCACCTGCCCGCTGCCGTCGTCGTGCAGGAGCACGATGGCGGCCGCCATATCGTTGTAGCGTCCCATGAGCCGCTCACCCTCCGCTCCCCAGGCGTAGAGGTTGGCCCCCATGAGGCCCGGATAGGCGAAGACCGCCTCGAGGATGATGCCCTTCGACTCGAGGCTCGAGACGTAGCTGCCGTAGTTGATGCCCTGGTAGCCGCGCACCTCGTGCGGGAAGAGGGCCACCCCCGCGGTGGTTGGATGCAACGTCAGGCCCTTGCCCAGGCGCCCGCTCTGGTTGGCCAGGCCGTTCTTCAGGAGCAGTTGCGGCGTGCTGATGGCCCCGCCCGAGACGCTCACGAGCTTCGCCCGGACCCGGAAGCGG
This sequence comes from Stenomitos sp., assembly GCA_036704085.1. Lineage (GTDB taxonomy): Bacteria > Cyanobacteriota > Sericytochromatia > S15B-MN24 > UBA4093 > DATNQJ01. The sequence continues at coordinate 1,167 of DATNQJ010000065.1, read as the reverse complement.
TGACGCGCTCCCGTCTCGGGGTTGGTCAGGACGCCGCGGACGGCCGTGAGACGATCGCCCTCCTGCTCGAACTCCGTGACCTCGGCGTGGGGATAGAGCTTGGCTCCGAAGTGGAGGGCGCGCGGTACGTAGGTGACGAGCATGGACTGTTTGCGATCATAGGCGCAGCCCAGGATGCAGAAGCCGCTCTGCAGGCACTGGGTCCGGTTGTGCTCGAAGCGATCGGCCTCGAGGCCGAGCTTCTGCGCCCCTTCGAGCAAGAGACGGCTGTTGAGGTTGACCTCGCCCGGATCCAGCTTGCGGACGTTGAGGACAAAGCGTACCTTGTCGAGGCTCGGACGCAGGTCATGGAGGCGGATGCCCTCGATACCGTACCGGTCGGCCCATTCGTCGAGCACGCGGGCCGGCGGATCGAAGCAGATCGCCCAGTTGACGGTGGTGCCCCCGCCGACCGTCTTGCCGTGCAGGACGGTGATGGCGCCGTTTCGGGTGGTGCGCGCCCCGGCATCCTCGAAGAGCAGGGGCATCATGTCCTGCTCCTTCTGGTTGAAGTCCTTGCGGGTATGGTAGCCGCCCTTGTCGAGCATGATGACCGAGCGGCCGCCCTCGGCGAGTTCGCTCGCGAGTACCGCGCCGCCCGCGCCCGTGCCGATGACCACGGCGTCCGCCGCAAGCTCCAGGTCCCGATCGTAGGCCGCGTCGACCTGCGGCATCCAGTCGCTCATCAGGGGGCCTTTCGGAAGACGTTCGGGTTGGGATTCGCGGCGAGATCGCCCTGGTTGTCGAGGCCGTAGCCCGCGTCGAACCGGCCCACCCAGGGCCCGGGGAAGCGGATCGTCGCCCAGCTGCGGGCGTCCATGTAGAAGAGCATGTGGGCGAGCTTGTTGAGGGCGGCGAAGCCCTGGCGTTGTAAGCCGAGCGGGCTCTCCATCCAGGCGCGCAGGTAGGCGTCGCGCTCGGCAGGCGCCATGGCGGTGAAGGGCTTGAAGCGCAAGGAGAGCCAGGTCCAGTCCTCAAAGGTCCCGAGGAGGCGCCGGATATCCGCCTGCAGGGTGCGGTTCGCCTGGCTCAAGAGGGCGTCCGCGGCGGTCGGGACGTCCACTTGGACGGACCGGGCGGAGGGGACGAGGCGCTCGACGATGCCGTCGAGCACGATCCATTCCTTGG
>DATNQJ010000064.1:0-7626 GCA_036704085.1 Stenomitos sp. | reverse complement strand
CCGGCCCTCGCATCTCAGCTCCGGGAGCTTTACCTGCGAGATCCGGAACATGGTGGCCGGACCCTCCTACCGGGTTAAGCTCGAGGCCTTTTCAGACCGTCCCTTCGCCACGTTGATCGGATCCTCGACCTCGGACGAGTTCTCGGTCTCGGCCCATCAGATCAAGTCGCTCATGGTGCGGCTGATCCAGCTGAGCGAGACGCCCGAAAGCCTCGCGACGGGGTCTGTCGCGGTCGAGGCGGCTCAGGAAACGGAATTGGAGATCAGGTAGCCATGTTCATCAAACGAAACGCACGGATGCTATGCCACGCCCGGCTCTTGGGCGGCCTGGTGCTCGCCGGCGCCCTGCCGCTGGGATGTGCGCGGCTCGCCACCCCCCTTCCGGCTGCAGATGTCGGGACGGCCCTGATCATGTACGACCCGGGCCGCCAGGTCCAATACAAGGCGACGGCCATCGACTCCATGGATCTGACCTTGAGGTCGCGGACCTCTGGCCAGGTCTACACCAAGCACTTCGCACCGCCGACGATCGTCAACGGGATCTTCACCTTCAAGGCCTCCGGCTTGCCGCTCGCTACCTATGACGCCACCCTCTCGGCCAACGTGGGGGTGAAGAACGTGACTGCCCAGAGTGCCACGGCTACCTTCCTCATCACGGCGAACAGCCAGACCCCCGTGACGTTTTCCAGCCTGAAACTCGCTGCGTCACCGGTTGGTTCCTGGAAGATAAACGTGACGGCGGATATCAGCAAACTCAACGGGTCTGGCTGGGGTGTCACCAGCTACCAGTACACGTTGCTGAAAACGGATGGATCGGCCACCACGTCGATCCCCTTCTCCTCCACGGCGACTAGCGATATCCGTACCTGGAGCAACGTGCTGGCTTTTCCCGCAGGAACCAGCACCACCTCGATCCTGGTGACGGCCGTGAAGGGGGGGACCACCAAGACGGCGACTGCGTCGGTGACGGCCTCGATGGGGGAGAATCAGCTGGTGACGAGTCCGGTCACCGTCAAGTTTTAAGGAAGGAGCAGCCCCATGATCCGTTTCGTGTTGGTGCTTGCCGCCTTGTGTGCCCTAGCAGGCTGCGGCGGCACGGGCACTACCCAGGCCATTCCGAGCCCGGAGCCCACGATCGACATCTTCTAAACGGACGTCGCTCGGTATCGGCCAGAATCCGAGGTTTTGCGATCGGGCGTTCTTTCAAAGGCGATGCGATGGGCCTAGCGGAGGCCAGTATGCTCGCACACGAAGGCGATGACGGCCTCCTCGGTCCAACCCGGGACACTGCAGCCTTTTAGAAAATCATCCAAGGTATCGTTTTGACAGGTCAATCGCCAGCCGTTCATGCGCAGGAACACGCTGGTCGCCGCGGCGGCGATACGCTTGTTTCCATCATGGAAGGCGTGATTTTTGGCGAGCCCAAACATGTGGGCTGCCGCTTGGGTCACGAGATCGGCGCCTTCATCGTGACCTTTGAAGCGGGGACGGTTAGTTGCGCTTTCGAGCAGCGACATGCTCTTGAGTCCAGGCGTTCCCCCATACAGTTCAATGAGCTCTTGCTGGATCAGAACGATCTCATCGGGCTCCAGGTAGTTCGTTTCGGTCACTTAGCCAGCCGTTCCAATGCCGGACCAAACTGCTCGAGGGTTTCGTCGAAGGCCTTGCGGACATCCGGGCGGAGCTTGGGCCTCATCTCCACCGGCACAACTTCCAGCACGCTCCCGCGACGGCGAACGATCACCTCATCCCCGATGTTCAGGCCGAGCTCTTCGAGCTCCTGACGAGGCAAGGCGACCGTGATGGAGTTTCCACTCTTTGCAATCTTGGGCATGGGTTCGTCCTCCTGTCGAAATTGTATGACTCATCATACAGGTAAGACAAGTAAGACGACGTTAAGCTAGACTTGCTTCGGTGTGTGCGGTAATGCCTCCAGCCGCACCTAACCCTATTGGGTCCCGAACTCGGGATCTTTGTGGATGAGGTGGCGTTGAGCAGAAGCGCCAGTGCTGCGATCTGGGCAGGCGCCAGCGATAGGGGATGCTTTGCTTCAATCGCCCAGCGATCAATTGCCATCGCTCATTGAAGTTCGCGTGGACGGCAAGCAGTAACGGCTGGAGCCAAAGGTATTGTGACTAGGTGGGACCCGAGTCTGAAGTCCGAGCGGGGCCAGGGAGGAGGATGGATGGGGTTTCCCTGGCCCCGCCCGTATCAGGGCCAGAAAGGCCCTAATAGCGTCCGAGGATCATGTCGCGGCTGGTGAGCGCCAGGTCGTAGACCTCTTCGGCGTTCGACTCGCTCAGGATGTCGTCGAACCCATCGTCGAGCACTCCCCAGTCGTTGAGGATGTCGGCCATGGTCCGGGGCTTGAGGATGGGACGGGTGTCGATCATTGGAAACCTCCTTGTGCATACGCGCGACCTCCTGCTCAGCGCTTGCTGGCCGCGCGAGTCGGTGAGGGATGTGGCATCGGGGACGGGGTCTTGAGGGGACGTGGCTTGCGGGGAGCGGCTGAGGCCTTGGTCACCTTGACGGGCTCGACCAGGGTCGCCGTACCACCGCAGCCCCAGGCCAGCGTGAGCAGCAGGAGCGGGATCCCCAGGTTGGTCACCCAGGGAACGACGAGTCTCGGCATAAAAACGATCCTCCGTTGTTATGTTAACGATAGATCGTTTTTGTGCCATTTGCAATAGCTTGATTGGATCGGGCCACGGGGCCTCGCTCGGCTACGGCCAAGTCATGCCACAATGGCGGTGGGTCCCGGTTTTCATGGAGAGAGTCTTCGAACGATGCTTCCAGTGCTGCTTGCGGCTGCCACGGCCTCGACGGTCGCTTCCGGCTCCACCTTGGCGGATCGCCTGGTGGCCGAGGGGTTCGAGAACGTGGCGATGGAGACCCGGGGCGAGAGGACCATCGTTTGGTTCGAGGATCGGCGATCACTTGATGCCACCGTCGGGCTCGGTCAGGTGGTGCGGCTCGCCGTTCAAGCAGGAGTGGAGTCGAAGGCGCTGGAGCTGGTGCCCCTCCACGAACGCTTGCCGGTCCTGGGCATCGTGATGCCCGTTGCAGGGCTGCGGGCCTTTCTGCAAGGGACGGTCACGGACCAGGCGTTCGGCCGAGAGCTGGTCTTCGAGTCCCTTCCGCCGGATCCTCCGCAGGGAGCTGCCAACAGCTCCATCGGACGACCGGAACTTCAACTGACCCCGGGGTATGCCTTCTCGGATCAGCTCTTCGGATATGCCAACTCGACCCTCCGGGCCCAGATCGCACCGGGGTGGCATGCCCAGGGCCGCCTGCAACTCCAGTTCTATCCCACCTGGAGCCTTGCTCCGACCTTCGGGCTCGTGGGCGGGCACCGGGCCGTCGCACCGCAGGTGGATGCGGCGTGGTCGATGGGGAGGTGGAGCGACGAGCGCTACGGAGCCGAAGGGGAGCTCGCCGGTTGGCTTGGCAAGGGAGAGTGGCTCTGGCGTACGCGCATGAGCCTGGTGACGACCCTGGTGCCCTCGGCCGTCGGCAGCATGGAGTATCGCTTCCCGTGGGCGGACACCTATGCGCGGGTGGGGGCGGGCTTCTTCCCGGCCGGTGACCGGGCACTCTTCGTCACCTTTGGGCGCCTCTTCTCGCACTCGGAGATCGACGCAGGCTACTTCCGCAGCGACTACGGCAATCAGCTGCGCGCCATGCTCATTACCTATCTGGGGCCCGGGCGGCGTCCCGATCCCAGGCCCTTCCGGGTGGAGGCGCCGGGCTGGATGGAGTTCGATTACCGGGCGACGGCTCCACAAGGCGCAACCCTGCTTTGGCCCGAGCCGGAGGCGGGCGTGGCGTGGCGGCGGCTGACGCCCGACTATGTTCGACGTCATCTTTCAGACTGGAAGAGCCCCTAGGCATCGCCCAGGGGCTCTCAGTCTTGGCTCAACTCAAGGCTAGCTGGCGCCGCGGGAAGAGAGCACGGCGGGGATGGTCCTAAAGAGGATCTTGAAGTCGAGCCAGATCGACCAGTCCTGGATGTAGGTGAGGTCCAGGCGGACCACCTCTTCGAAGTCGGTGATGTCGCTGCGGCCCGAGACCTGCCACAGGCCCGTGATGCCGGGCAACACCTCGAGGCGCTGGCGGTGATGCGGCGCGTAGTTGTCAACTTCCCGGGGCAGGGGTGGGCGTGGGCCGACCAGGCTCATCTCCCCCAGGAGCACGTTGAAGAGCTGCGGCAGCTCGTCCAGGCTGGTGCGGCGCAGGAACCGCCCGACCCGCGTGATGCGCGGATCGTGCTTGACCTTGAACATGAGGTTGTCCTTGCGCTCGTTGAGATGAATGATCTTGTCGAGCTGCGCCTCGGCGTCGACCTGCATGCTGCGGAACTTGTACATCCAGAAGGGGCGACCCTTCACGGTGATGCGCTGCTGCTTGAAGAAGACCGGTCCTGGCGAGTCCAGCTTGATGGCCAGGGCGATGAGTACCAACAGCGGGCTGATGATGATCAGGCCCAAGGCCGTCGCCATGATGTCGAAGGCTCGCTTCAAGGCGAACTGCGAGATGCCCATGCGGGGCTGGACGATCTCGAGCAGGAACTGGCCCTTCTGGGTCCGAACGGCCACGGGATTGGAGATGCCCGTGAACGACGGCAGCAGGATCTTGAGGTTGGCCCCCTGGTTGACACACGAGTTGAAGACGGCCATCAGCTCCTTGCGGTCGAGCTCCTCGGTGAGGATGACCTCTTGGACGCGGTGGGTCCGCAACACCTCTTCGAGGTACCCCAGGCTCCCCAGGTAGCCGTTGGCCTGGGCATTGGCAACCTGGAGGGTCGGCGAGACCAACCCGACGAGGTCGGTGGACTGGGTCTGGATCCGGTTGAAGACCGCCATGGCCTCCTGGCGCTTTCCAATGAGCAAGGTTCGGTAGAGCGCGATGCCGTTGCGGCGCAGGTAGGCAAGACTCTGATCGATGGCGAGCCGCCCCAAAGAGAGGAACAGGCTGCCGCTTATGAGTAGAACCCAGAGGAAGGAAGGATGCGCGTGGGGCGGATACAGGCGGCTGCCCACATACAGAGCGCCGATCCCGATGGCAGTGGCCAGGAAAATGGCCTGGTAATTCCGGCGCTCGTCCCCTTGGCCATAGAGCTTGAACTGGGAAAAGAGGAGCAGCTGGATGATGAGGTAGACCGGAAAGAGCTTGAGGCGACCTCCGAGGCTCAAGGAGGGCGGCCCGAACCAGGTCGCCAAGAGCGCCGCCCGGACGACGTGGCTGGCCGCGACCGCCCCGAGCAGCATCAGGCAGTCCAGAAGCAACAGGCTCCCAACTCGGATCGAGCGGTGCACGTTGCGATAGAACTGCTGCGGGACGCTCGCAGGAACGGGATTCCGGATGTCCTGATTGATCAGCGTGCGCATCGTCTCCGGCTCAAGAACTGGGACCTGGCGGTTCCTTATGTACCCGGTCGTTATTGGATTATAGGCGTCCAGGAAACCGCCTCTTGTGGAGTTTTCGTGAGGGCCCGTGCTACGGCGTCCCTCAGGCGCCATCGCTACTTGCTTCAAGGCCTGCTTTGCTAGTTCCCGCCGCACCGGAAAATGATTCTTAAAAAACGTTAACCGCCAAACGCTTCTACGTTCTTTTTGAGGTATTCTTAATAATAGCTTGCTTGCCTGACTAGGTTCCTGAGCCCGCCTGATCTAAAGACTTCGTGAAGATCGCAAGGAGCACGTATAGCTCCCGGCGAGATCAGGAACTACGTAGGTAGGAGCCAAGTCGCGTAAAGGAGGGAGCGATAACGTGTCATCCAAGGTGTTGCACACCCTGCCGGTGATGCCTACTGCTCATGCCACTCTGGGGCAGACCCTGCCACAGCGGCATACCTCTTTGGTAGGGCTCTCTGGCGCCATGAAGAGAGCCATCGACGTCCTGGGCGCTTCCCTTGGACTCCTGCTACTCGCACCGTTGTTTCTCGTGCTGGTGATCGCCATCAAGCTCGATTCTCCTGGGCCGGCGCTGTTTCGCCAGCGGCGCGTCGGGCTCGACGGCCGCGAGTTCGAGATGTACAAGTTCCGGTCCATGTCTATGGATGCGGAGGCCCGGAAGGGGGAACTGCTGGCGCTCAATGAGGTCAAGGATGGCCCCATTTTCAAGATGCGGCACGATCCCCGCATCACGCGAGTCGGGCGCTTCATCCGCAGGACCAGCCTCGACGAGTTCCCGCAACTCCTCAATATCCTCATGGGGCAGATGAGCTTGGTCGGCCCCCGTCCGCCGTTGCCTTCCGAGGTCCTGGCCTATACGTCGGAGCAGAGGCAACGTTTGATGGTCCTGCCAGGCGCGACCGGCCTCTGGCAAGTGAGTGGCCGGAGCGACCTCGGGTCGTTTCACGCCATGGTGGCGTTGGATCTGGCCTACATGAACAAGTGGTCTTTGTGGCTCGACCTGAAGATACTGATTAAGACAATCGGCGTCGTCCTCCGGATGGAGGGAGCTTGCTAATCGGACTGTTGGTAGTTTGAGGGTCGATGGTACGTGGTACAGTAGGGGCGGCTTGCCCGCCTTGCCTAGAAGAAAGGATCTCCTGAAATGAAAAAGGTTCTCCTCGCGATCGCGGCTCTTTCGCTGACGGTTATTAGCCTTACTGGGTGCCCTGGTCTCGTTACCACGGGTAACGGCAGCGTTGGCAACAGCGGATCGTCGACTGCTACCAAGTAAAACGAGCAATTGCGCAAAGGACAGGCCCCTTTAGGGCCTGTCCTTTGCGCTCCTAACCCTTCCTCAGCCGGTTTTATGGTACAGATCTTTAGGTAGAATTTGAAAGGATACCTGGCAAGATCTCCTGGATCACAAGAGCTTGCCTATAGAAGACCGGCAGATGATCAAACAAGCGTTATCCAAGGATCAAGACCATATAGAGTTGAGTCAGAGCAAGCGCCACGCGGAATTCATACTTTCCAATGCATGCTTCTCTTCTTACGGACTCGCACGACTTTGATCGCCGCTACTTCCTGCACAACAGAGACCTAATGAACGCCATCAACCTGACTGAATGTTTGTAGGAGGCTGATGATATCTGGATGCGTCTCATGCGACTGGCACCCGTGAAGGAGATTTAACCGTGAAGACGATATGCGTATTGGGGTTGGGTTATATAGGACTTCCAACGGCCAGTATCCTTGCTAGCAGTGGATTCCGAGTCGTTGGCGTCGACGTTAATTCCAGCGTTGTCGATACGATCAACCGTGGCCAGATTCATATCGAGGAGCCTGGTCTCAAGACGGTCGTTGCGGCTGCCATCGGTTCGGGAAACCTCACGGCGAGCCAAACCCCATGCGTGGCAGATGTATACATCTTGGCCGTTCCGACCCCCTTTACGGATGACAAGCGTGCCGACATGAGCTATGTCGAGCAGGCGACGCGGGCCATACTTCCCTACGTGCGGCCGGGAAACCTGGTCGTACTTGAGTCGACCTCCCCTCCAATGACCACCCGGGACTTGATCGTGCCCATCTTGTCTGAGAGTGGGTATGATATCGGCCGCGAGATCTTCGTGGCGCATTGCCCTGAACGAGTTCTTCCAGGTCGGATCCTTAAGGAATTGATCGAAAATGACCGGGTTATTGGTGGTATTTCTCCGGAATCGGCACAAGC
>DATNQJ010000063.1:0-6788 GCA_036704085.1 Stenomitos sp. | reverse complement strand
CCTTCCCTACCTACTAAGAGGGCCTTCCCGAGTGGCTCGGAAAGGCCCCTTTTTCGATTTAGCGGCCGTAGCCCGAGCGACGGGGGTGGACCACCACGAAGCGGTTCGGCTCTTCCCCCTGGCTGCCCGTCTCGAGATCCCCGAAGGACTGCAGCTCGTTGTGGACGACCTTGCGATCCGCCGCGCTCATGGGCGCCATGCGCACCGAGCGGCCCGTCGTGCGGACGCGATCGGCCACCTGGTGGGCCTGCTCGATGAGCTTCTCGTGATGGCGCCGGCGGTAGTCGTGCACGTCCACCTGGAGCCGGCGGCCGGTCCGGGGCCCGTAGGCCACGTTCAGGAGGTACTGGAGCGCATCGAGCGTCTGGCCCTTGCGGCCGATCAGCATGCCGGCGTCGTCCTCGGTCTCGATGTGCAGCGTCACCCCCTCGGGCTCGAAGATGATGCCCACCGAGCACTCCATGCCCATGGCATCGAGAACGTCGAGCAACCAATCCTGGGCCTCGTCGATGGCCGTGTCGCGCACGATCACCCGCAGACGGACCGGACCGCCGTCCTTGCCGTCCGAGAGGACCTCGACGTCCACCTCCTCGAGATCCCGCTGGAGGAGGTCAAGGGCTTCGTCGAGGGCTTGATCGTAGGTCTGGGCAGCATGCTCTAGCTGTTCCACGTTAGCTCCCTTTCTTGCCGGGCTTCTTGGACGCGTCCTCGTCGACGACCGTCGGGGTGGTGTCGATGACCGCCTTGGAGGCCGGCACCACCGGGCCCGCCGTGGCCAGGGCCGGATTCGACCGGACCAAGAAGTAGTTCTGGGCAATGGTGAAGAGGTTCGAGATCGCGATGTAGAGGAGGATGCCCGAGGGCAGGGGGAAGAACAGGAACATGACCGTCATCATGATCGGCATCATGGTGAGCATCTGCTTCTGCATCGGATCGTCGGGGTTGGTCGTCATCATCTTCTGGGTGAGGAAGGTCGTCACGCCGAAGAAGATGACCAGGATCAGGTTGTCCCACATGAGGCCGTGGCCATGGCCGGGCAGCACGCCCACCCCCGCGAGGTTCTGGATGAACAGGAAGCCCTTGTTCGCGATCTGGGCCTGGAACTCCTTGTTGCCCAGTGCCGAGTAGAGGGCGAACAGGAAGGGCAGCTGGATGATCATGGGCAAGCAGCTGCTGAAGGGGTTCGCGTTGTGCTCCTTGTAGAACTCCATCATCTTGATCTGGAGCTCTTCGGGCTTGTCCTTGTACTTCTGCTGCAGCTCGACGAGCTTGGGCTGGAGCTGCTGCATCTGGCGGCTGGCCTTGAACTGCTTGGCCGTGAGCGGGAAGAGGGCAGCTTTGATGGTCAACGTCAACAGGATGATGGCCAGCCCATACGAATGCGTCAGCTCGTAGAACGAGTTGAGGATGGGGATCATCATCTGATGGGCGAGGAATTGGATGGGATTCACTCGGATCTCCTAACCGGTCCTCCGGGAACCGGATCGTAACCCCCAGGACTCCAGGGGTTGCAGCGCAAGAGGCGCCAGCTGGCGAGCCCGAGACCCTTCACCGGCCCATGCCGGGTGATGGCCTCGAGGGCGTAGTGGGAACAGGTGGGGTAGTAGCGGCATCGGCGCGGCGTCATGCGCGAGAAGAACTGGTAGATTCGAATCAACGCGGCCAGGATGCCGGTCACGGCTGCCTTCATGGGCGAAATCTCCGCACGGCTGCGCGTGGCGTGCAGCGCTACCCAAAGTTTAAGGTGCCTCCACCCCCTTGTCCACCGTCGAGCAGAGGCGCAGGCGGGCGCGTTCGAGCACGCGGCACACCGCGGCCTCCAGCGCGCCAAACTCCGCTTGGGCCGCTGGGGGTCGTGCGCGTAGCACCAGGTGGTGTCCAGGTATCAGCTCGGGCAAGTGGTGGGCGACGATGGCCCGCAGGCGCCGCTTGACGCGGTTGCGAACGACCGCCCCGCCCACCTTCTTGCTAACCGAGAAACCGACCTGGCATTCGCCAGGCCGGTCCGGGAGAGCTTGAACATGCAGCACCACCAGGGCGTCGGGATACGCTTTTCCCGACTCGAAGACCGCTCGAAACTCGCTCGAACGGCGCAAACGGGCGCCCGGTGGCAACATGGGCGTTCAGTTGCGGCGGTTAGGCCGCGAGGCGCTTGCGCCCCTTGGCGCGGCGCGCCTTGATGACGCGACGGCCGTTCTTGGTGCTCATGCGGACCAAGAAACCGTGGGTCTTAGCGCGCTTGCGCTTCTTGCCGCCGTGGCGGAACGTCAGAGCTTGTTGAGCCATGTCGAAACCTATCCTCCATTTGCCGTGGGCTGGGGTCGGGCCAGTCCGCGTTATAGACCGTTAACTCCCGGCAAACTTCCCGCGCTTGTCGCGCTGATGGGGCGTTTGCTAGAATTCGGCTCCTCACCGCGGGCCGGATCGGCGTCCATTGGGCGCGGAGGCTCCTGGGATGCCGAGAAAACCTCGCCAGCTTAGCACAAACTTAACCGCAGATCAATCCAAAAACGGCTCCTCGCCATGGATCCGCCCCCGATGCCGCCAGCCGGGTCCCGGGGCGCTCGCTTGGAAAATCTTCACATACGGATCGTCTAGCCTAGCAAGCGTTTCGGAGTTAGTATGATCACGAATTGGCCGATCACGGCCCTCCAAACCTCCGTGGCACGCAGGTTTGCGCTCCATACGGGGTCCCAAGAACACTAATGATGCTTATCGCTCCCGTCCGCGGAGCCGCCGCTCAGCACGGCTGCTCCCGTACGACCATCGCGGTCGCATGTGCTTGGAAGGTTGACCTTTAACTGCATGCAGGCAAATGAACTCTGGCAACGTACGCTGACGGTGTTGCGGGAACGCTTGAGCACCACGAGCTTCGAGACGCTGGTCAAGCCGGCGCGGGCGATCGATCTCCAGGATCGGACCCTGATCGTGGAAACCCCCAACGACTTCGCGCGCGACTGGATCCACCGGAACATGTCCGAATTCAGCGGCGCGCTGGCCGAGGCCTGCGGGACGGAATACCGTCTCACCTTCCGGACGGCCGAGCCGGGCACCGCGCTGATGCCTGCCGAACCCCAGCCGGTCGTGACGGCCCTCGTGCCGTCGGGCCCGCCGGTCCCCGCGATCGTGCACCGGGAGCCTTCGGCTCCCTTGCCGAGCCCGACCTTCGGGATCCTGAACCCCAAGTACACCTTCGATTCCTTCGTCGTCGGCAACCACAGCCGCTTCGCCCATGCGGCGGCGGTAGCGGTCGCCGACAACCCGGCCAAGGCCTACAACCCCCTGTTCGTCTACGGCGGGGTCGGCCTCGGCAAGACCCACCTCATGCATGCGATCGGCCACACGTTGCTCGCGCGCAATCCGCGCACCAAGGTGGCCTACCTGTCGAGCGAGAAGTTCACCAACGAGCTGATCAACTCGATCAAGGAAGACCGCATGGCGGAGTTCCGCGCCCGCTACCGGAACATCGATCTGCTCATGATCGACGATATCCAGTTCATCCAGGGCAAGGAGCGGACGCAGGAAGAGTTCTTCCACACCTTCAACGCCCTCTACGAGGCCGGCAAGCAGATCGTCCTCTCGAGCGATCGTCCCCCCAAGGGGATCGCCGCCCTCGAGGACCGGCTCCGCAGCCGCTTCGAGTGGGGCCTGTTGACCGACATCCAGGCTCCGGATCTCGAGACGCGCATCGCGATTCTCGAGAAGAAGGCGGACTCGGACGGGCTCATGGTGGACGAGGAGGTCCTCGCCTACATCGCCGCCAACTACCAGAGCAACGTGCGTGAGCTCGAGGGGGCCTTCATCCGCGTGATGGCTTACGCCTCTCTCAACAGCATGTTCCCGAGCGTCGATCTGGCCATGCAGGTGCTGGGCAATGCCGTGCGCAAGCCCATCACCATCGAGCGGATCCGCACGGTGGTGGCCGAGCATTTCCACCACACCAACGCCGATCTCGTCGGCAGCCGCCGCACCAAGGACATCTCCTGGGCGCGCCAGATCGCCATGTACCTCTCGCGCGAGCTCACCGACGCCTCGTTGCCCAAGATCGGCGCCGAGTTCGGAGGCCGGGACCACACGACCGTCATCCACGCCTACGAGAAGATCAAGAGTGCGCTGGCGACGGACACGACCCTCGTAGGCCAGTTACAACATTTGAGTTCGCTTATCAAAGGTTAAATCCGGCCTTCAGCCCCCTCCGATCGGAGGGGGCTTTTTCAATGCGCGTGCGGCTCCGTCGTCGCCGATCCGCGGCGCACGCTCCCCACCCTGTGGAAAAACCTGTGGATATTCGATCTTTTGTTCGGTTGATTTTGTCCACAGACCCCCTTGTGGATAACTGTGTGGATAAGTTGGGGATGATCTCTTCTCCGATTGCATGTCAAGCGTTTCCGAGCGTTCGGACGATTTAAAACAGCTGTTCGACAACCGCCTCTGATCGCCTCGTGACGCGGCTTTTCGCTTTTTTAAAAATGTATTAAGCGGAGCCCGGAGTTTTCCACTCCTCCTCCGGATGGTGTGGAAAACTTTTCCCCAGCATGTGGATAACTCGAAACCTTTCATGGGGATAACCTGTGGATTGGTGATTCGGATCATGGGGATAAGTTGGGGATAGGGAGGGGATTACTGGTCATGGCTCCACTTGAGGCTGTGGATAAGTTCGCGCGATCGCCCGCGGGCGATCGGCCATGATCCGCCTACTCTCCGTCGTTTCCGCCGCGCTGTGGAAAACTGCCTGTGGAGAACTTGTTGACATCTACTCCAAAGGGAGAAATCACGCGGGTTTGGAGGCTGTGGGTAACCATGGGGATAACCCGGCGATCATGTGTGGACAAGGAGTGGACGTTCTTGGGGACAACTCCGGGCCCCCTCCGAGCTGGGGACAACTAGCGGAGTTGTCCCCTCCGTCATCCACAGGCGAGATCCCTGTCATGATGCGGCTCTCCGGGGTTATCCCCACAATCCACTCCCCCTATTACTACTAATTAAAGAAAAAGACCCCAAGGGAGAGTTAAATAAAGGATCGTTCCATTCGGATCGAGACTCCCCTCAAGGCCCAACAAAAGGCGTTTTGAGACTTACCAAGCGTCCAAAGATCCGTTAGAATCGTTGTGGGATCGAACGACCAGCAAGCGTCTCGGCGCACGCGGATCGATCGACCACATGACGTTGATCACAGTACGGGAGAGCATATGGAGTTCACTTGCACCCGAGATGATTTCTCGAAGGGGATTCAGGCCGTCCAGCGCGCCGTTGCGAGCCGTGGGCCGTTGCCGATTCTCAGCAACATCCTGATCGCGACCGAAGGAAACCAGCTCAAGATCACCGCCACCGACCTGGAGGTCGGCATCGAGGCGCGTGTACCGGCTCAAGTGAGCACCGAAGGGGCCGTGACGCTGGCGGCTCGCCAGCTCTCGGAGATCATCAACAAGCTTCCCAACAGCGACGTGGCCTTGTCGGTGAACAAGGAGGACGTCCGCGCCACGGTGCAGTGCGCCCGTTCGCGCTTCGTCCTGCCGAGTCTTCCGGCCGACGAGTTCCCGGCCTTGCCCCAGGTCAACGACAACGCGACGGTGGTGCACCTGGCGGGCGATCAGCTGGCCAAGGGCATCCGTCAGACCCTGTTCGCCGCGGCCAAGGACGACAAGAGCGTCATCAGCGGCCTGTACCTCCAGCTCGCCAACGGCATGCTCGAGGTGGTGGCGACGGACGGCTATCGTCTCGCGTGGCGCAAGTGGGACGTCGGCAACGGCGGCGAGCTCAAGGTGATCGTGCCGTCGCGTGCGATGGCCGAGCTGGCGCGCCTCTTGTCCGGTAGCGAGGAGACGGTCACGGCCGCCATGGCCCAGAACCAGATCACCTTCACGGTGGGCGATCGCTACCTGACCTCGCGCCTGATCGACGGTCAGTTCCCGCCCTACACCCAGATCATCCCGGCGTCCTTCAACTACGAGGTCATGATGGACCGCAGCGCGCTGCAGAGCGCGGTCGAGCGCGTCAGCATCATGGCCTCGGAGCGCGAGGCCAAGGTCGTGAACCTGAGCTTCTCGGCGGGCGACCTGCACCTGCAGGCTAACGCGGCGGACCTGGGCGAAGGCGATGAGCATCTGCCGGTCGAGTTCGAGGGCGATGACGTCAAGATCGCCTTCAACGCGACCTACCTGCTGGACGCCCTCAAGGCGATCGACGGCGAGACGATCAAGCTGCAGCTGAACGGACCGCTCGCCCCGGCGCTCTTGGGGAGCCCGGACGATCCGAGCTACTCCTGCTTGCTGATGCCGATCCGCAGCTAGGAAATACGTCGCTTGCCCCCGTGCCATTGGCACGGGGGCTTTTTGGTGGGGTTTGGCTGGCGCCCAAGGCGTGAGATAATGGAGGGTATGTTCCTCCGATCCTTGTCCCTAGAGAATTTCCGCAACTACACCGAGCTCCAGCTCGGATTCGACCGGCACAAGGTCATCTTCCTCGGCGACAATGCCCAGGGGAAGACGAACCTGCTCGAGGCCATCACCCTCATCGCGACGGGGACCTCTCCGTTCGCGGGGCGCGAGCAGGAGCTGATCCGCTGGGGACAAGAGTCCGCGATCATCCGTTCGGTCAGCGAGCGGGAGCTCGGGCCCATCGGCATCGATCTGCTCTTCAAGTCGAACGGTCGGCGGGCGATTCGCGTGAATGGGGCCTATCAGAAGCGGGTCTCGGACCTCCTGGGCAAGGTCATGGTGGTGCTGTTCGCGGCCAACGACCTGCAACTGGTCAAGGGTTCCCCGAGCGAGCGTCGGCGCTACCTCGAT
>DATNQJ010000062.1:0-3812 GCA_036704085.1 Stenomitos sp. | reverse complement strand
GCCGTTCTTGCGGACCTCGGTCAGCCGGCGGGCCAGACGGTGCGCCAGGGCGATGGGCAGGGGCATGAGCTCGTCGGTTTCGTTGCAGGCGTAGCCGAACATGAGCCCCTGGTCGCCCGCGCCGATGGCGTCGATCTTGGCATCGACCTCGGCGTCCGAGAGGCCACCGCGCAGCTCCCAGGCGCGGTCGACGGCTGCCGCGATGTCGGGCGACTGCTTGCCGAGGGCGACCAGCACGCCCGCGGTGTCGGCATCGAAGCCGTACTTGGCACGGTCGTAGCCGATCTGGCGGATGGTCGAGCGGACCAGGTCGGGGATGTCCAGGTTGGCCGTGGTCGTGATCTCGCCGGCTACCAGCACCAGACCGGTCGTGACGGTCGTCTCACAGGCCACGCGGCCCATGGGATCCTGGGCCAGGATGGCATCCAGGATGGCATCGGAGATCTGGTCGCAGATCTTGTCAGGGTGCCCTTCCGTCACGGACTCCGACGTGAAGAGGCGGCGGCGCTGGGTCATGGGAGCTCCTTCCTGCGGGGCCAAAAAAATCGCCCGCTTGCCGATATATCAAGAGGGCAAGAGGCGATCGCTCGACTCGCTCATCTCCCGAGGGCTTCCCCTCGCAGGAATTGGCACCGCACGCATCGCGCCGGTTGCCGGGCATCATCGGGCCAGTCCCTCCGCCGTCTCTTGATAAGCTTGACTATTCAGTTATGTTTTGGCCGTGAGGCCATCGGTTCTTAATCGGTTGGTCACCGGGGTGCGGTGACATGGTCGGCATCGGCATCGAGCGGTCGGAACTTAAGGTGGGTCCGCACTACGAGCCGCGTTGCGCTGCTATCGGTTTATCATGGCGGACAAGCGTCGTCAATGCTCGCTAAGCCAACGAAAATCGCCGCCGGGCACAAGCCCGGCGGCGATTCGACGGGGAGAATCCGTTCTTAGTAGCGCCAGGTGCTGCCGATGCCCAGAGAGCGGACGCCGCCCCCGAGGCCCAGGTTCTGGCCCGAGGCGAAGCCGACGAACAGGTCACCTGTGAGATCCCGGCTGAATTCGTAGCGGACGCCCAGCGCGGACTGGGTGTTGATGCCCGCGATGGGGAACCCGAGGTTCGTGTCGGCCAAGAGGTGCAGGTTGGGGACCAGCATCAGGTCGGCGCCCAGCCCCAAGCCGAAGAAGTTGAAGGGGCCCGTCGCTCCGACGGCCGAGCCGGCGCTCAAGAGGCCGAGGTTCCAGGTCGGCACGACCGACAGGCCGACCAGCTGACCCACTCCGAAGGGGAACAGCTTCGAGACCGGCAAGCCCACCTGCAACCCGAGGCTCGGGGTGCCGTTGGCGTCGATCTCGAGCACGCCGCCCGCCAGGCCCGCCACGCTCGCGATGGCCGCCCCCTCATTCAACCACGCCCACTTGCCACTCATATCCAGGCGACCCCGCCAGGGGGCCGTCGCGATGACGCCGATGCCCGTCCCGAGTTCGAAGCCCGGCGACATGCCCATGTCCGCCCGGAGGTTGAGGGCGTTGCCTGACACCGACGCGATGCCGATGCCCACCGGTGCCGGGCCGATGCCGATGCTGCCGATCCCCAGCGAGACGCTCATGAGGTTGGTGCCCGTGCCGAGCACGTCGGCGCGCGGCACCGAGTAGAGACGGGTGGGGCCGGCCTGGCTGGGGTTCACCACCGGCACCGCCATCGTGCTGGTCGAGGGCCGCATCTCCGCGTTGGCTGCCCCCGAGAGCCCCACCAGCAGGGTCCCGGCGAGCCCCAGAGCGAGCAAGTTCTTCCCAAGCATCGCGTTTCCTCCTTGCCGAACCGTGTCGTTCTTCCCCTTGCGGGATGTGAAGTTTTGTAAAGACGTTAGCATCCAAAAAGGTTGGACACAACGCTTCCTGGGGCGGTTGGAAGGGCCTGTGAGGATTGATCGGCGAGCGCGTCCCCCTCGGGGCCGTCGGGGCGCGCCGGACTCGGGCCCGCCCGAGCGGGGAGGACCCCATGGCGGCTGGAACCTCGGCCTCGCCGGTGCCAGGCGGGGCATGCGCGCCGGACGAGCGTGGTACAATGCCTCGGCCATGCCCCTTGCCGCGAGGTGACGTCATCTTGGTTTCCGCAACGACCAGCCCCAGCTTCCGTTCCGATCCGGCGCGCGCCGCCGAGGCCCGCGCCCTGCACGAGCGCTGCCTGATCATCGACGGCCACGCCGACACCCTGGATCGGGTCCTGAACGAGGGCCTTCCCTTGACCGAGTCGGCGCCCGACTACCACATCGATCTGCCGCGCCTGCTGGAGTCCAAGGTCAATGCCCAGGCCTTCTCCCTATGGACCCCGCCCGAGTACCAGGGCGAGCGCGCCCTGCACCGTGCCCTCAAGCTGATCGCGGCCTTCCTCGACATGCAGCGCGACTGCCCGGACCTGCGCCAGGTGACCTCGGTCTCGGATCTGGATCCCAAGCGGCCCGGCTTCCTCTTCTCGTTCGAGGGGGCGGATCCCCTGGTCGACGACGTGAGCCTCCTCGAGGTCTTCTATCGCCTCGGCGTGCGCATGATCGGGCTCACCTGGAACGGCCGCAACGCCTTCGCCGATGGCCAGAAGGTCGGTCCGAACCCGTCGGGCCTCACGGAGCTCGGCCGCGAGCTGGT
The DNA here is from genome assembly GCA_036704085.1 of Stenomitos sp. Taxonomy (GTDB): domain Bacteria; phylum Cyanobacteriota; class Sericytochromatia; order S15B-MN24; family UBA4093; genus DATNQJ01. The sequence goes on along the minus strand of DATNQJ010000062.1, from coordinate 1,178 downwards.
GGAGCGCATGCGGGAGCTGGGGGTCGTCCTCGACCTTGCGCACATCGCCGAGCCCGGCTTCTGGGATGCGCTCGCGTGCTCCGAGGGCCCCGTGGTGGTGACCCATGCCAACGCCCGGGCCCTGCACGCCCACATCCGCAACCTGACCGACGAGCAGCTCAAGGCGATCGCCGAGCGCGGCGGTCTGGTGGGCGTGACCTTCGTGCCGGGCTTCCTGTCCAAGGAACCCGCGGATCTCGACCACGTGCTCGCCCACATCGACTACATGGTCCAGCTGATCGGCGAGGATCACGTGGGCCTCGGCTCGGATTTCGACGGCATCACGACGCCGCCCACCCGCCTGAGCCACGTGGGGTGCCTGCCGAACCTCACCGAGGGGATGCTGATGCGCGGCTACTCGGCCGAACGCATCGCGAAGATCCTGGGCGGGAACTGGGCACGGGTCTTTGGCGCCGTGTGGAAGTAGCGCCGCCTGTGTGCTATGATCAAGAGCGCACAAGCCTTTCAGCGCTCTGAGGTCGATCGGCTCGCCGCGAGGCGATCACCCTTCTAGTGGAGGAGCTCTCTTGTCTTCATTGCTCGATGACGCCACGCGCCTGACCGCCTCGGATCCGGGCGATATGCTCGGCTTCCTGCATCGCCTGCCCGACATGGCCCAGGGGGCCTTCGAGCGGGGACGCGCGACCCGACTGCCCACCCTCAAGCCCCGGCAGGTCCTGATCTGCGGCATGGGGGGGTCGGCCATCAGTGGCGATCTGGCCCGCAACCTGTTCTTCGGACGCTCCGAGGTGCCCATCGCCGTCTCGCGCCACTGCAGCCTGCCCGCGTCGATGGGGGCCGAGGACCTGGTCATCCTCCTCTCCTACTCGGGCAACACCGCCGAGACCCTCGGGTGCCTGCAGGACGCGATCGCGCGCCGGGTGCCCTGCGTGCTCGTCACCTCGGGCGGCCAGTTCAAGGCCCTCGCCGAGGCCCACTCGCTGCCGACGGTCGCCGTCGAGCCGGGCTGGATGCCGCGCGCCGCGTTGGGCGAGCTCTACTTCGCCCTGTTGGGTCTCTTGAGCCAGCTGCCGGGCTGCGCGATCGATCCCGCCAAGGCGATCGCCCAGCTCAAGCGCGAGCGTGACACCTACCTCCTCTCGGTGGCCGCGGGGCAGAATCCCGCCAAGCAGATCGCC
>DATNQJ010000061.1:0-2169 GCA_036704085.1 Stenomitos sp. | reverse complement strand
CGGCGTATGTGACGCGGCGCTCGTGCGGCTCACGGAGGTGCGCACGGACCTCAAGAACCTTGCGACCGAGTGGGAGCGCCGGCTCGGCGATCTCGCGCACGAGCACGACGCCCTCGCGGCACCGGAGCGCGCGTCGATTCGTGAGCGCCTGGCCCAGCTCGTGGGGGATCTCAGCTACTTGCGCGCCATGCGGCGCGACCTGGATACCCAGCTCATGGCAGCCGGGTTCTGAATGATCGACTGCACGGTCGGTCGACCCGGAGGAGACACATGGCAAGGATCGTAGGTATCGACCTCGGCACGACCAACAGCCTGGTGGCGGTGGTCGAAAAGGGCCACCCCGTGGTGCTGCCGGACTCCGACCGGAGCCGCCTGGTCCCCTCGGTGGTGGCCATCGGGTCCGATAACCGTGTGGTCGTCGGAACGGACGCCCGGGCCGTCGGAGCCACCGACCCGCGCCGGATGGTCTACTCGGTCAAGCGCCTCATGGGCCGCGGGCTGGGCGATCTCGGGCCCCTCAAGGACAGGCTGCCCTTCGACCTCGCGGGCAGCACGGCCGAGACGATCCGCCTGACCCTCGCGGGCCGCCGCTTCACGCCCGTCGAGCTCTCGAGCCTGGTACTCAAGAAGCTCAAGGCGATCGCCGAGCTGAACCTGGTCGAGACCATCAAGCAGGCCGTCATCACCGTTCCGGCCTACTTCAACGACGCCCAGCGCCAGGCGACCCTGCTCGCAGGACGACTCGCGGGCCTCGAGGTGCTGCGGCTCGTCAACGAGCCCACGGCCGCCTGCCTCGCCTACGGCCTCGACCGCAAGAAAAACGGCCTCGTAGCCGTGTACGACCTGGGCGGCGGCACCTTCGACGTCTCGATCCTCAAGCTTCAGGACGGCGTCTTCGAGGTCCTGGCCACAGCGGGCGACACGGAACTCGGCGGCGACGACTTCGACCGCGCCCTCATGGCCCACCTCGCGGACGCCCTCAAGGCCGCGCGCGGGATCGACGCCGCGCAGGTGATCGAGGCCCACGAGCTGTTGCGCCGCGTGGCCGAGGAGGTGAAGCGCGCGCTCTCGGAGGGGGCCGAGGCGATCGCCATGGTGGACCATCCCGCCCTGGGCGGTGCCTGGAGCCATGCGGTGAGCCGGGTCGAGTTCGAGAGCCTGGTGGCTCCCCTCCTCGAGAAGACGGTCACCATCTGCCGGCAGGCCCTTGCGGACGCGGGGGTGGCGCCCACCGAGGTGAGCGACGTGGTGCTCGTCGGCGGCTCGACCCGCGTGCCGATGGTCAAGCGCCTGGTCGCCGAACTGTTCGGCCGAACGCCCAACGACGCGCTGAACCCCGACGAGGTCGTGGCGCTCGGGGCGGCCGTCCAGGCGGACGTGCTCGCGGGAGAGCGTTCGGACGTGCTCCTCTTGGACGTCATTCCGCTGTCGTTGGGCATCGAGACCCTCGGCGGGGCCGTCAGCAAGCTCATCCCCCGCAACGAGAAGGTCCCGACGTCTGCGAGCGAGCTATACACGACCTACGTCGATAACCAGACGGCCGTGGTCATCCACGTGGTCCAGGGCGAGCGCGAGTTCGTGCAGGACTGCCGCAGCCTCGCCCGCTTCGAGGTTCGCATCGACCCGGCTCCGGCCGGCTATCCGCGGGTGGACGTGAAGTTCGCCGTGGACGCGAGCGGCGTCCTACACGTGACGGCGCGGGACCTGCGCAGCGGCCGGGTCCAGGAGGTCGAGGTCAAGCCCAGCTTCGGGCTCTCCGAAGCCGAGATCGAGCAGATGCTCCAGGACTCCATGTTGCATGCGAGCGAGGACCGGCATGCCCGCGCCCTGCTCGAGGCCCGCACCGAGTCCGAGCCGCTCATCGAGGCGACCCGTCGGGCGCTCGCGACGCCGGCCGCGGAAGCGCTCGTGCCCGATGAGCGCGAGCTGGTCGACAGCGCCATCGAGCACCTGGAACGGGCGATCGCAGGCAACGACCCGCAGGCCATCCGGGCGGCCAAGGACTCGCTCGAGAGCACGACCCGGCACCTGGCGGAGCTCGTCATGACGCTCGCGCTGGATGCGGCGGTGACCGGCACTCGCATCGATAAGTTTATGAATCCGTAAGATGCCAAAGATCACTTATCTCCCCATCAACAAAACGATCGACGTGCCCGCCGGCCAGGACGT
>DATNQJ010000060.1:0-4591 GCA_036704085.1 Stenomitos sp. | reverse complement strand
ATAGAACGTGATTCTCCCTTCGGGTCGATGGGGGCGGGCATGGCCTCACTTGCGGAACCACCGGCAAATCACCACCCACCAGCGGGGTCGTAAGGGAGTCGTCACCCGTCTTGACGTGCAGAATTGTCACTCAGATGGGCGGGCTTTAAGTCCGTATTTGCCCGATCACTTCCGGAAAGCGGCGAATTATTCCCCGGTTTGCGCCCGATTTGGATTAGAAACCGCTCAGAAAGGCCGGCTTATCCCATGCTTGGGACTTCGACCCCCGGGCGGTGGTCGGGGACGCTGGGCGAAACGTCGGCGACGCGTCGCGCATGTTCTACGGATGCCTGGCCGGGAGGGCTTGTCTAGAATACGGGCACGCTACGACTTCCCCTTTTTCACCTCATCTGGAGATACCCATGGCTGAAGTAACCGAAAAATTTGCAGACAACGTGGCCGGACGCTTCTACATCGATGCCTCGTGCATCGTTTGCGGCGCGTGCGAGGGCACGGCTCCCGACAACATTCGACTGTCGGACGACGGCTCGCACGATGTCGTCTACAAGCAGCCGGAAAACGAGGCCGAGGAGCAGGCCATTCAGGAAGCGATCGAAGGATGCCCCGTCGGCGCGATCGGAGAGGATGGCGAGTAGGCGGCTACCGCCCGAGACGCCCCAAGCCCTGAACCCCCGGCGGCTCGTCGGGGGTTCGATCGCGAACGGCTGGACGTTTTGGGACCTGGCGGGTTAGGTTCTTATGGAGGACCCAGCCCTCCGGCCCCCGGGAACGGAGCCGCTCGCCAAGGTCTGCAGCGTGGCAGGCCACACGACCAACGGAGATCGCCATGACCCCTAACGCCCCGCGTTATTCCCCGGAAACGCTCATGATGAGCCACGGCTACGATCCCTTCCTGTCCGAAGGCGCGATCAAGCCGCCCATCTTCATGACCTCGACCTTCGCCTTCCGCACCGCCGAAGAGGGCGAGCAGTACTTCAAGTGGGCCTACGGCCTGGAGCAGCGCGAGCGCGACCAGACCATGGGCCTCATCTACTCCCGCCTCAACAACCCGGGCATCCAGATCCTCGAAGAGCGCCTGGCGCTCTGGGACCAGGCCGAGATGGCGCTCGGTTTCGCGAGCGGCATGGCGGCCATCAGCACCTCGATCCTGGCCCATGCCAAGCCCGGGGACGTCGTCCTCTACACCATGCCGGTCTACGGCGGTACCGAGTATCTGCTGGAGAACATCCTGCCGAAGTTCGGCATCGAGACCCGCTCGTTCCCGGCCGATCTGCCGCTGTCCGAGGTGGAGCTCCTGATCGCCGAATTGGGCGATCGCCTCTCCATCGTCTACCTGGAGAGCCCGGCCAACCCGACCAACACGCTCATCGACATCGCGGGCATCGCCAAGGCCGCCAAGGCCGCCCGATCCGGCGAGCGCCCGGTGCTGACCTTCGTCGACAACACCTTCCTCGGCCCGATCTTCCAGAAGCCGCTCGCCCTGGGCGCGGACCTGGTCCTCTATTCGGCCACCAAGTACCTGAGCGGCCACAGCGACGTCATCGCCGGTGCCGTGTCCGGCTCGCAGGCGGTCGTGGAGCCGATCGGGCTCTACCGCACCATCACCGGTTCCATGCCCGATCCCTTCACCTGCTGGCTCTTGCTGCGGTCGCTCGAGACCCTCAAGATCCGCATGGAGACCCAGGCCTCCAACGCGCGGCAGATCGCGCGCTTCCTGGCGGGCCATGCCAACGTGCAGCGGGTCTTCTACCCGACCCTCCTCGATCCCGAGTCGCGTCAGTACGCCATCTTCCAGTCCCATTGCACGGGGCCCGGCGCCATCGTGTCGTTCGAGATCAAGGGCGACAAGGCGGAGGCGTTCCGCTTCCTGAATGCCGTCAAGCTCTGCAAGCTGGCCGTCAGCCTCGGTGGCACCGAGAGCCTGGTGGAGCACCCGGCGACCATGACGCACAGCGACATTCCGGTCGACGTCCAGCAGCGCTACGGCATCACCGACCAGTTGATCCGCCTGTCGGTGGGCGTCGAGAACCCCAACGACCTGATGGACGACCTGGCGCAGGCCCTCGAGAAGAGCCAGACCGCCCCGCCCGCCTGCTATCGCGAAGCGTAACCCTGCAAGGCCCCGAGGCTCTCTCGGGGCCTTCGCTCATGGGCTCAGTCCTCGGCCAGGTCGGGCCCCAGGTCCTTGACCTGCGCGATGAGGCTCTGGCGGTAGGCGTACAGCTCGCGCTCGATCCCGGCAGGGTAGAGGTGCGGGTTCTGCAGCCGCTTGTAGCTCGGGTGGAGCCGGCTCAATTCGCGGCGCACCCGCTCCCGGCTCGTCTCCAGGCTGGGAACCTCGTAGACGCGCTGCCCTGCTCGATAGATGGGGATCAAGAGGTCCTCGCAGGCGTGCGAGGCTCCGAGGTACTTGCGGCGGATCGGGTCCGCCGGATCGATGATCCAGGGATCGGGCGCGGGGCGCTCCAGGTCGTAGATCATGTCCCCGACGTACTCTCCGCGCGCGTTCTGGAAGCGGCGGACCTGGAGGATGCCCGGAATCGAGACCTTGATGCTTTGCTCGGAGAGCTTGATGCGGTGGTGCCACCGTCCGTCCTCCTGCACGGCCCCCAGCTTGTAGACGCCGCCCAGGGCCGGCTGGTCGTAGCACGTGATGAGCTTGGTCCCCACCCCCCACACGACGATCCGGGCATCCTGGGTCTTGAGGGACTGGATCAGGTACTCGTCCAGGTCGCTCGAGGCCGTGACCACGGCCTCGGGAAAGCCCGCCTCGTCGAGCAACCGGCGCGCCTCGATCGAGAAGTAGGCGAGGTCGCCGGAGTCCAGCCGGATGCCGAGCAGGTCATGGCCTCGGCTCCTCAGCCACCGTCCCACCTGGATGGCGTTCCGCACGCCATCCAGGGTGTCGTAGGTATCGACGAGGAAGAGGCAGTTGCTCGGCAGGGCCTCGGCGTACCGTTTGAACGCCTCCAGCTCGTCCTCCCAGAACATGACCCAGCTGTGGGCATGGGTCCCCTTCAGGGGGATGCCATACCGCTGGCCGGCGAGCATGCAGCTGGTGCCGGCCGATCCCCCGATGTAGCAGGCCCGCGCTCCGCTGAGCGCAGCGCCCATGAACTGGGCCCGGCGCATCCCGAACTCCAGGACGGGCTGGTCATCGGCTGAATGGCAGATGCGTGCCGCCTTGGTGGTGAAGAGCGTGCCGGCGTTCAGGAAGTTCAGCACGGCCGACTCGAGGTACTGAGCTTGCCAGATGGGCCCGGTCACGCGCGCCAGGGGTTCGTGGGCGAAGACGAGCGTTCCCTCGGGGATGGCGTCCACCGAGCACTCGAAGCGGCTTGCGAGCAGGAAGTCGAGGAAGGCCTCCGCGAACATGGGCTTGCCGCCGATATCCGTGAGGCTGGCGAGGTAGGCCACGTCGCGTTCGGTGAAGCGGAGGCCGTCGAGCCACTCGATGAGCTCCCCGAGCCCTCCAGCGAGGGCGTACCCTCCCTGGAAGGGCCGCTGTCGGAAGGAATGGTGAAAGACGGCCGGGGTCATGTGCCGGCCGTGCTGCCAGTAGGCGTAGGCCATGGTCAGCTCGTAGAAGTCGCTGAAGAGGGCCGTCGAGGCCGCCGGGGAGGGCCGGTGCGCCATGCCGAACTCCTTTTCGAGATACCCGTCTGCCATGGTGAAGGAGAGCGACCGGGAAGGAAAGCGTCGCTTGGTCCAAGGAGGAATGCGCCCCCAGTTTTGGTCAGCTTTCCTATCGCTTCGCGGGCAAGGGCCATGGTACGGTGCCCTCGAGCCTGACCAGGCACCCTCGTTCGTTTGAATCGGGAGGAAGCTGATGGATATCGTCACCCAACTGCGATCCGAGCACGATCGGGTCATGAACCTCTTCAACCAGTTCGCGAAGGATGAGCGACCGGAAGCCCAGCGACAGCTGTTGGTCCAGCTGGTCCAGGAGCTGAGCATTCATGAGTCCGCCGAGGAGTCGGCCGTGTGGCCCGAGGTGCGGAGCGTGGTCGATGCGAAGCTGATCGACCATGCGGTTCACGAGGAGAAGCAACTGCTGCAGGTCCTCAAGCAGATCTGCGGGACGGTCGAGCAGGTCGATCTGAAGACCGAGATCACCCGGATCCGCAAGATGGTGCTCGAACACGTCTCGACCGAGCAGGACCAGATCTTCCCGCTGGTGACCCAGAAGTGCGATCAGGCCACCCGCAACCGCCTCGGGACGGCCTACATGGACGCGAAGAACGCCCTGGTTGACCGGGCTGCCAAGGTCAGCATCACCATGCTGCCCGATATCCTCGTCCAGCAGAAACAGCGCACCTAGGGGCTCCGAGCACCCGGACCTCCCGAGGGAGGTCCGGGTCGCGTCTAGGGGGCCATGAAGGTCTTCAAGGCCGCATGGTAGGCCTCGGGGTGGTTGAGGTTCCAGAAGGTCCGGCCGTCCGGATCGAGATGAGACAGCTCGGAGCTCGGGACCTCACGGCAGGGAAGTTGGTCGGCGATCGCCTGGATCCGCCGCTCGCCCGCGTCCAGCCGGCGACGCAGCTCCGGCAGCAGGCGGCGCGCATAGACGGCCAACAGCGGTTCGAGCCCC
>DATNQJ010000059.1:0-9491 GCA_036704085.1 Stenomitos sp. | reverse complement strand
GTCGAAGGCGCGGGATCTCTGAGCGACAAGCAGGCCCTAGCGGGGCTCGCTCGCGGGTTCGAGGTAGCGATCGCGCACGGTCTGGGCGATCTCGTCCACGCGGCTGCTGACCTGCGGGATCGCGAAGCCCACGAACAGGGGCGAGACCACGAACCGGGGAATCAACTTGGCGGCCACTCCCTCGCCGTGCTCGTAGAAGAACAGGTTGTAGCTGTTGCAGCGGGCGTGGAAGTGGTTCAGCACGTAATGGGCCGCAATCTGGACGTAGTCGGCAAGCTGATCGACCTGGCTCCAGTCCGAGAGGACCACGTTGAACTCCGTGAACCCCATGCGCGGCAGGGTCGAGACGTTGAACTCGATCCCGTCGCGCCGATCGATGGGAATCCCCTCGAAGTGATGGGGCTCGACGCCTGCCCGGTAATCCAGGTGATGCAGCCCCACGATCTGGCTGTGCGGGTGCCGGATGGTGCCCCCCGAATGCGGGCCGTGGTTCTTGAAGAACAGCACCGACTCGAACTCGCCGGACCGGATCATCCGCTGCCAGTGCTCGAGGCCGAAGCGTACCACCCGGTGCAGATGCTCCGGGGCATACTCGGAGAACTCGGCGTCGCAGTCTTCGGTCTCGATGATCACGGTCTGGTAGGCGTCCTCCAGGACCGGATACTTATTCTTGAGCAGCACGAGGGGCGGCGCCTCGGCCAAGATGTCGACGAGCTTGTCCCGTTCGCAGAACGGGCAAGCGGCTTGTCGATTGACGATGTTCTCCGGCTTTTGCCGGCCGATGTTCGCGTTGTACCGAAGGTGCCGAGTCATACCCCCCATCATCTCACATGCGCCCGCTTCTCCATATGCCCCGACCACCATGTCCGCTGCTTTCCGCTCCCCGCGCGCCCTCGGCCTTGACCCTCCCGTGAACGGGAAGGTTTAACATGACAGGGTCCCGGGAGCTCTGGAGCCCAAGTCCGGTGTTTTTACTTTTTACGGCACCAGGACGATGTGCTAGCCTACTCAGGCCGGGGTCGGCGCACCAGGACTAGAAGAGGCCGTTGCCATGCCGCAAACATCTCCGCCCCCTCCCCGCAAACGCCTCACTGCGTGGCTGCTCGTCCTTCTCTTCGGGATGGCCTTCGCCGCTCCGGCCGGAGCGGCGCCTGCAAGCTCGCTACCGTCGTTGCTCACGACCGCCCGCACCCGCAACCCGGAGCTACAGGCGGCCCGACTTCGTTACGAGGCCGCTCAGGCCCGCGCCGGCTACGCCGGAACCTTGCAGCCGCCGAAGCTGAACCTTTCCCTGATGCAGCTCTGGGGGCTCGAAGGTCCCAGCGCGGCGGTGTCGCAGATGATCCCGCTCGGGCAGAAGCGATCGCTCGAGAGCACCATGGCGAGCCGCGATGCGGAGATGGCCAGGGGCGAGTACGAGGCCAAGTGGCTGACGATCGCAAGCGACGTCAAGCAGGCCTACTACGACCTGATCTATCAGGAAAAAGCCCTGGCCATCCACCATGCCACCCGCGAGCAGGTGAAGAACTTGCAGAAGGTCGCCAACGCCCGCTACGCGGTGGGAGCGGGCCCCCAGCAGGACTCCCTGCGGGCCCAGGTCGAGCTTTCCAAGCTCTATGACAGCGAGTTCGAGATCTCCCAGCGCATCCAGAGCACGCGCAACAAGCTGAACACCCTCCTGAACCGCGGCCTGGACGAGCCCATCCCCCTGCCCGCGGATTTCCCCAAGGAGCCCAGGCCGCCCGTGGCGTCCGAGCTCTTGGCGCAGGCCGAGCGCAACCACCCCATGATCCTGGCGGCCCAGGCCAGCGTGGCGGCGGCGGAGGCGCGCGCGGCGATGGCCGCCGAAGAGCGCCAGGTGCCTGACCTGGAGGTCGGACTGCAGGTCGGCAAGACCATGCCCGAGGGGATGGCCTCGGCAGGCAACACTTACCTGGGAGGCATGGTCGGCGTGACCCTGCCCTGGCTAACGCCCGCTCGCAACGAGGGGCGCATCCTGGAGGCGCAGCAGTCGGTCGCAGCCGCCCAGGCGAGCTACGAGTCCCAGCTTTCGAACCTCCGCTATCGGGTGCGCGACCTGCGCAACCAGCTGCATCGGACGACCCATCGCCTCGAGCTGTACCGGACGGGCTTCTTCCTGCAGGCGAACCAGTCTTTGAAGGGGGCACTTGCGGCCTATCAGGTCAACAAGGCGGACTTCAGCACCGTCATCGAGGCGCAGATGGCCGTGTTCGACACCCAGATGGGCTATGCGATGGCGCAGTCCGAGTATTTCAAGCTGTTGGCGATGCTCGAGTCGGAACTCAACCTGGCCGATCCCGAGTCCAAGTCGAGGGAGAAGTAAATGGAACCATCGAGCAAGAAGCTGGCGACCTACCGCCTGGTCACCGGGATTGCCGTGGCGGCGATCGCCGTCTACGGCGTGACCGCCAAGCCCTGGGACCACCTCGGGCAGAAGAGCAAGACGGACCAGACGCAGGTCGCCCCCGTCGCCGACGATTACACCTGCTCCATGCACCACCAGGTCCATTCGGAGCATCCGGGCTCGTGCCCCATCTGCGGCATGACGCTCGTGAAGCGCTCGACCCTGGCGCCGGCCCACGCCGCGAGCGCCTCCGCCGCGGCGGCCTCGCCCATGCCGGCGGGGCTGAACGAGGTGAGCCTGTCGCCCGAGCAGCAGGTGCTCGCGAACGTGAAGACCGAGGCCGTGGCGCTGCACGCCATTCACCGCAGCCTGTCGACTCCGGGGCGCATCACCTTCGACGAGACGCGGCTCGCGCAGGTCGCCGCCCGCGTCAACGGCCGCATCGAGCGCCTCTACGTCAACTCGACCGGGGCCATGGTCGTGCAGGGACGCCCCATGGGCACCATCTACAGCCCGGACGTGGTGGCGACCATGGAGGAGTACCTGGCGGCCCTCAAGTCCTACCGCCAGCTCAAGGATAACCCCTACGCGGATCTGGCCGAGAGCTCCAAGTCCCTGGTGGCCGCCTCGCGCGAGCGACTGAGGCTCTGGGGCATCACCGACGCCCAGATTGCGCGTCTCGAGCGGACGGGGGCAGCTACCATCACCCTGGAGCTGGCCGCCCCGCGCACGGGCGTGGTCACCAAGAAGCAGGTCCAGCCCGGTCAGTACGTCAAGGAAGGCGACGTCCTCTACGACATCGCGGACCTCTCCCAGGTCTGGGTCGAGGCGGACGTCTTCGAGGCCGACATGCATAGCGTCCAGGTGGGCCAGGGGGTCGAGGTCACCACCCCGTCCTTCCCCGGCAAGACCTTCCGGGGCCGCATCTCCTTCATCTATCCCTTCTTGAACCCCGAGAGCCGCACGGTCAAGGTGCGCGCGACCATCCCGAACCCCGGGATGCGCCTCAAGCCGGACATGTTCGTCACGGCCGGCCTGGTGACGGCGCAAGGCACCGAGCAGCTGGCGGTCCCCGCCTCGGCGGTCCTCGACACCGGCAGGCGCAAGATCGTCTACGTCGAGGTCAGCCCCGGGGTCTTCCACCCCCGCGAGGTGTCCCTGGGCCTCAAGGCCGAGGACTACTACCCGGTCATCTCGGGTCTTGCGGCCGGCGAGAAGGTGGCCGTCTCGGGCGGGTTCCTCTTGGATGCCGCGAGCCAGATCCAGGCCGGCGGCAGCCAGGCGATGCCCGGGATGGACCACGGGGACAAGCCCTCGGATGGCGCCACCCCGATGCCCGGCATGGACCACGGGGGCCACGGGCAATGATCGACAAGGTCATTGAATGGTCGGTCCGTAACCGCCTGCTCGTCATCCTTGCCCTCGTCGGCATCGTCTTCTGGGGCTCGTGGTCCATCGCCAAGACCCCCCTCGACGCCATCCCCGACCTCTCCGACAACCAGGTCATCGTCTTTACCGACTGGCCCGGCCGGAGCCCGCAGGTCATCGAGGACCAGGTCACCTATCCGCTCGTCTCCAGCCTCCAGGGCCTGCCCAACGTCAAGGCGGTGCGCGGGGGATCGGCCTTCGGCTTCTCGATGATCTACGTGATCTTCGACGACGCCACCAACCTCTACTTCGCCCGCAGCCGCATCCTGGAGCGCCTCGCGACCGTGCAGGCCAACCTGCCGAGCGGTGTCACGCCCATGCTGGGGCCCGACGGCACCGGGGTCGGCCACATCTTCTGGTACACCCTCGAGGGCAAGGGCTATGACCTGGGTCGCCTGCGCGCCTTGCAGGACTGGTACCTCCGCCTGCAACTTCAGAGCGTGCCGGGCGTGGCCGAGGTGGCCTCCATCGGGGGCTTCGTCCGCGAGTACCAGATCGACGTCGATCCCTCCAAGCTCTACACCTACGGCGTGACCGTCAAGGACGTCGCCAATGCCGTGAAGATGAGCAACAACGAGGTCGGCGGCGGCCTGGTCGAGCAGAACGCGGCCGAGTACGCCATCCGAGGTCAGGGCTACATCCAGTCCGCCACCGACCTCGAGAACATCGTCGTCAAGACCGCTCCCGGCGGCATCCCCATCTACGTGCGCAACGTCGCGACCGTGCAGCTCGGCACCGAGATGCGGCGCGGCTTGCTCGAGAAGAACGGCGACGGCGAGGCCGTGGGCGGCATCATCGTCATGCGGCAAGGCGAGAACGCCAAGGCCGTCATCGATCGGGTCAAGGCCAAGCTGACGGAGCTCCAGAAGGGATTGCCCGCGGGCGTGACCGTCTCGCCCGCCTACGACCGCTCGGACCTCATCGAGCGCGCCGTCGACACCCTCAAGCACTCTCTGCTGGAAGAGGCGCTCATCGTGAGCGCGGTCATCCTGCTCTTCCTGTTGCACGTGCGCTCGGCGCTCATCATCGTGCTGTCCATCCCGGTGGCGGTGCTCATCAGCTTCATCCTGATGCACGCGCTCGGCATCTCGAGCAACATCATGAGCCTGGGCGGGGTGGCGATCGCCATCGGCGTCCTGGTCGACGCGGGCATCGTCATGGTCGAGAACGCATACCGCCACCTGGCCGAGGGTGAGGTCCGCGAGGCGGACTTCCTCGAGACGATCATCACCTCGGCCAAGCAGGTGGGGCGCCCCATCTTCTTCTCCCTGCTCATCATCCTGCTCTCCTTCGCCCCGGTCTTCATGCTCGAAGGTCAGGAAGGGAAGCTGTTCCACCCGCTCGCGGCCACCAAGAGCTTCTCGATGGCGGGCGCGGCCCTCCTCTCGATCACGCTCGTGCCCGTGCTCATGGCCTTCATGCTCAAGGGCCGGCTGCGCCCCGAGTCCGAGAACCCGGTCTCGCGCTTCTTCATCGCGCTCTACAAGCCGGTGCTGGAGCTCGCGCTGCGCTTCAAGAAGGCCACCATCGCCCTCGCTGTCCTGGCCTTGGCCGCGACCGTGCCGCTCGCCTCCACCATCGGCAAGGAGTTCATGCCGCCCCTCGACGAGGGCAGCCTGCTCTTCATGCCGACCATGCTGCCGGACATCAACATCACCGAGGCCAAGCGCATCGTGCAGGTCCAGGACAAGATCCTGAAGGGCTTCCCCGAGGTCGAGTCGGTGCTCGGCAAGGTGGGACGCGCCGAGACCTCCACGGACCCGGCGCCGGTGAGCATGATCGAGACCATCATCAACCTCAAGCCGCGTGCGGAATGGCCGCATCCCGAGAAGACCAAGGACCAGCTCATCGCCGAGATGGACGCGAAGCTGCGGGTGCCGGGCGTCTCCAACGGCTGGACCATGCCCATCATCAACCGGATCAACATGCTCGCCACCGGCGTGCGGACCGACCTCGGGCTCAAGATCTACGGCCCGGACCTGCGGGAGCTGGAGCACCTCGCGATCCAGGCCGAGGGGATCCTCAAGACCGTCCCCGGTGCGGCGGACGTCTACGCCGAGCGGGTCATCGGCGGTCGGTTCATCGACATCACGCCCAATCGGGAGGCGATCGCCCGCTACGGCCTGCAGATCGGCGACGTGCAGGACGTCATCGAGACGGCCATCGGGGGCATGCCCCTCACCAAGACGGTCGAAGGCCGCGAGCGCTTCCCGGTGCGGGTGCGCTACGCGCGGGACTTCCGCGCGGATCCCGCGAGCCTGGATCGGGTGCTCGTCTCCACGCCCCTGGGGCCCCAGGTGCCGCTCTCCCAGCTCGCGAGCGTGCGCATGACCATGGGCCCGCCCATGATCAACAGCGAGAACAGCCTGTTGCGCTCGATCGTCTTCCTCAACGTGCGCGGCCGCGATATGGGCGGCTTCGTCGACGCGGCCAAGGCGAAGCTCGGCCAGGAGCTGAAGCTGCCGCAGGGCTACTACGTCGCCTGGAGCGGCCAGTACGAGAACCAGATCCGGGCCAAGGCGCGCCTGCAGCTCCTGATTCCCATCGTGCTCGCCATTATCCTCCTGCTGCTCTTCTTCACCTTCCACTCGTGGGTGGCCTCCCTCATCGTGGTGCTGTCGGTGCCGTTCGCGCTGGTGGGCGGGGTGCTACTCCAGAAGGCGCTGGGGTACAATTTCAGCGTCGCGGTGTGGGTCGGCTACATCGCCCTGGCGGGCATCGCGGTCGAGACCGGGGTGGTGATGCTCATCTACCTCAACGAGGCGCTCGATCGCCACATCCTGAGGGGCGAGGTGACCGAGTCCGCCATCCACGACGCCACGCTGGAAGGGGCCGTCCTGCGCCTGCGGCCCAAGCTCATGACGGTGGCCGCGGCCTTGATCGGCCTGGTGCCCATCATGTGGAGCCACGGCACGGGCTCGGACGTGATGCGCCCACTCGCAACGCCCATGATCGGGGGGCTCATCACCTCGACGATCCTGGTCTTGGTCGTCATCCCCGTCCTGTTCGGTCTCTGGAAGACCTGGCAGCTCCGGCGCGGGACCTTGAAGCCCTCGGGGTTGAAACACTAGCATGCCATCAGAAAGGAACTCCTCCCCATGCCCTTGAACGCTCGCCACACCGCCTTCACCCTCCTGGCCGCCGCCCTCATGGCCTCCCCCGCCATGGCCGCGACCGCCCCGACCGCTCATCCCGCGTCCAAGCAGGTGGTGAAGAAGGTCGCCCCGGCCAAGAAGCCCGCCGCCCAGAAGGCCGTCTACGTCTGCCCGATGGATCCCGACGTGACCTCCGACAAGCCGGGCGACTGCCCCAAGTGCGGCATGCACCTCGAGAAGAAGACGAAGTAAGTCCCCATTCCCTCGCACCGGCGGCCCCGAGTCACTCGGGGCCGCCGGTCTTTTGGCTCCTGTGACGGGAGTACAGACGAGCACTCGATCCTTAACGCATTCTAATCAATGCTTCCCTCGGACGTTTCAGGAGTGCTCCCTTGCCTTCCAAACAACACCTTGCCGTCATCGGTACGGGCGTCGGGGCCATGTCGGCCGTCTACGTCCTCACCAGCTTGCCCGACTGGCGCGAGCGCTTCGAGATCACCGTCTACCAGCTCGGCTGGCGCATGGGCGGGAAGGGCGCGAGTGGACGGAACCCGGCGATCGCCAACCGCATCGAGGAGCACGGCCTCCACGTCTGGAGCGGTTTCTACCAGAACGCCTTCCGCCTCATCAAGGACGTCTACGCCAACGCCGGGCGCAGCCCGGACGCGCCCCTCGCCACCTGGCAGAAGGCCTTCACGGGCCAGAACTTCGTCACCTGGGAAGACCAGGTGGGCGATACCTGGGTCCCCTGGTCGGTGAACGTCCCGACGGACGACACGGTCGATCCCGGCAACGGCGGCCACCTGCCCACCCCCTGGGAGTTCATCCTCGAGATGGTGCCCTGGGCCCTCAAGTTCCTGACCAGCTCGGGCCACGAGAGCGTCCAGCATGCGGTCGCGCACCAGGAGCCCGAGGACCTTGGCGATTGGCTCCGCGACGTCGTCCACCAGGCCGCCCACGAGGCGCAGATCGTGGTCGAAGCGGCAAGCGGCGGGCTCGTCCAGGGGCTCGGCATCCTGAGCCTGGCCCACAGCCTGATCACGGCGCATGACGGCCCGCCGGAGCACGAGTCCGTTCGCTACCATGCCATCACGGGTCTCCTGGCCAAGTTCCAGGAGTGGCTGCACGCCCACTTCGCTCCCCAGGTCCTCGCCGAGGAGCTGCGGCACATCCTCGTCATCCTCGACCTCGCCATCACCTACGTGCGCGGCATGATCGCCGACGGCGTCGTCTGGCACGGGTTCGACGTGATCGACGGCATGGACTTCCGGGCCTGGTGCCGGAAGCACGGGGCCGCGGACATCGCCGTCGACTCGGCCCTGGTGCGGGGCGTCTACGACTACATCTTCGCCTACGAGCAGGGCGACACCCAGCGGCCCAGCCTGGCGGCGGGCGTGGCTCTGCGCATGGTCTTCCGCCTCCTGATGACCAACAAGGGCGCCTTCTTCTACAAGATGGAGGCCGGCATGGGCGACACCATCTTCGCGCCCCTCTACCAGGTGCTCAAGGACCGGGGCGTGCGCTTCCGCTTCTTCCACCGGATCGAGGCCCTCGAACTCGACGCCAAGGGAGAGTCCGTCGAGACCCTCCGGGTGGCCGAGCAGGTGCGGATGAAGCACGGCGAGTACGAGCCCCTCTTCGACGTGAACGGCCTACCCTGCTGGCCGAGCGAGCCCTTCTACGATCAGATCGTCGAGGGCGAGGAGTTGCGGCGCCTCGGCATCAACCTGGAATCGGCCTGGAGCCCCTGGCAGGACGCCCGCCACTTCGAGCTGAAGCGCGGGGTGGACTTCGACCACGTGCTCCTGGGAGCCTCGCTCGGGGCCCTGCCGTACCTCGCCCCGGATCTCGTCTCGGCCGAGCCGCGCTGGAAGGCCATGGTCGAGCGCGTGGGGACCGTGCGCACCCAGGCCATGCAGCTCTGGCTCTCCGAGGACGCCGCGGCCCTCGGCTGGGAGAGCGACCCCACCATCCTGACGAGCTACGCCGAGCCTTTCGATACCTGGGCGGATCTGACGCACCTCTTGCCGCGCGAGTCCTGGCCCGCCTCGGCCGAGCCCCGGAACCTCGCCTACTTCTGCGGCCCGCTCCAGGAGGATGAGTGTCCTCCCTTCAGCGACCATGGCTTCCCGGCCCGCGAGACCGAGCGTGCCAAGGAGCGCGCCCGCCGGTGGCTCGACGCGAACGCGGCCGGACTCTGGCCCAAGGCTACGCCTCCTCGGAACCCCAAGGGGCTGGACTTCGATCTACTCGTGGATTTGCAGAGAGGAGACGCCGAGGAGCGCTTCGGGGCCCAGTACTTCCGGGCCAACATGAATCCCACGGACCTCTACAACCTGTCGCTGCCGGGCAGCACCGAGTTCCGCCTCAAGGCGGGCGATTCGGGCTTCACGAACCTGACCTTGGCCGGCGACTGGCTGCGCACGGGCCTCAACTACGGCTGCGTCGAGGGGGCCGTCATGGGGGGCTTCCAGGCGGCACGCGCCCTCTCGGGCGTGCCGAGCTTCATCTACGGGGAGACGGACTTCCAGGAACAGGACCACTTCGATCCGGGGTTCCTGCCGGGTGTGCCTGCGGTCGAACCCGTCTAGATCCCGATCCCA
>DATNQJ010000058.1:0-7126 GCA_036704085.1 Stenomitos sp. | reverse complement strand
AAGATTCGTTACAAATCCGTCCCCATGCCGCCCAGGGTCCGAAAGGGGCGCAGCAAAAAGGCCCGCCCCGTCGCGTCGACGGTGCGGGCCCCTCATTTAGGGAAATACGGGTGGGGGTTTAAGGACCTTGGGCTTGATCGGCCAGGATCCGCGCGTAGCTACGGGTCTCGATCTGGCCGTCCGTCAGGCCGAAGCGGCCCCGAAAGTCGCCGAGACGCTCAGCGGCCGAGGCATCGCTCGCCAGGACCTCGAGCTCGACGTAATCGTCGGTCAGCCCCTCGATCCGATCCAGGCAGATGGTCACACCGTCCACCGTGTACTCGTCCCGGCGCTTGCGGACGGTCAACAGCGGCCCGTGCCCCAGCCATGCGAAGGTCTCGGCCAGGGGGCCGACGAACTCCGTCGGGACCGGAGTCTCGATCTCCGTGCGCACCTTGGTACCGTCCGGCCGGATGGTCGGCGCGTCCTTGCGGGTCAGGACCCACTCGGATCCCTCGTGGCGCAGCCGCAGCACGCGGCCCGGCGCATCGAAGTACCGGTCCTCCTGGTCGAGGGCGTGGTGAGGCGCTCCGGCGAGTGCCTGCGCGATCGCCTCCCGCTGCCCCTGGCGCAGCCTGAACTTGGTCTCGATCTCGAGCCCCCGCTTTTCCATGGCGCTTGCCTTCCTTTCGGTCGAGCCTGGATCGTAGCACCTCGATCACGGCCTGTTAAGCCCCTGCTAAAGAGCGCTTCGGTTCCCTCAAGGATTTGTTAAATCACGCAAGCCGAAACGGGGGAGGGGTACAAGCAATCTAGTCGACTTGGCAAGCTCCAGGAGGGCGCTTCATGGGCACGCAACCAATTGGCTTCGACGGCGGCACCGGACCGATCCGCCTGCGCACCCCGACCAGCTTCCCGAACGGGCCGCAGCCGCTGGCTTCCGGGCCTGATCCCTTGCGCCGCGCCTCCGATGC
This sequence comes from Stenomitos sp., assembly GCA_036704085.1. GTDB lineage: Bacteria > Cyanobacteriota > Sericytochromatia > S15B-MN24 > UBA4093 > DATNQJ01. The sequence continues at coordinate 6,173 of DATNQJ010000058.1, read as the reverse complement.
CAACCAGGTCGCAGGACGCGCCGGAGATCCCCCAGCAGCCACGGGAGCCGCCGCCGCCCTGCTCGCCAAGCAGGACGAACTTTCGGCCAAGAAACTGGAACTCGCCAAGAAGCAGATGGAGCTCAAGGCCAAGGAAGAGCCTAAGGGCCTGTGGGGCCGCGTGTCCTCCTGGGCGGAGAACACCTTCGACAAGGTGAAGCATGAGGCCAAGGATCTGGGCCAGCAGATCGCCACCCTGGAGGCCCAGATCGCGGAGATGGCCAAGGACGGCGGCCATGCCGTCGCGACCGGAGCGGCGGCCACCGTCGCAGGCCTGCGCTCCGGCAAGGGCGTGCGCGACTCGCTCGAAGCCGGGGTGGATGCGGCGGGGACGACGGTCGCCAAGGAAATCATCAGCCCCATGCTGGACCGCTCGGCCCTCGGTGCCGGCGTCGAGGCCGCGGACAAGCACGATGTGCTCGGCCCGGTCCTGACCAACCGACTGGCGATGGGTGAAAGCGCCAAGATCAAGCTCGAGGCTGGTGCCACCCTGCCCCTCGAGGCCCTGGGCATCCCCAACGCCCGCATCGATGGGGCGGGCACCCTCGAGATCAAGCGCATGCCGAAGCTCGGATCCGACGGCCAGCCGCTCACCGAGCCCAAGGATGCCAACGGCATGCCGCCCAGCGAGCTCAAGGTCACCGTCACCCTCGAGGGACAGGCCGGATCCTTCTACTCGGCCGAGGCGGGCGTGCAGGGGGGCGTGGACGTGGGCGACTACACCCTCGGCGTGAACGCGAGCGCCCGCACCGAGGCCGAGGCCGGCCTCAAGGGCAAGGTGGCCGTCACCTTCTCCTTCGATCCCCAGAAGACCTCGGACATGAATGCCCTGGGCGGCATGATCAAGGCGACGGCCGAGACGGGAGCCCTCAGCACCTTCCCGGGCCTCGGGCCCTTCCTCGGCTCGGCCGAGGCCGTGCACGACGCGGATGACTTCCGCCAGTTCGGCCGCCGCATCGAGTCGGTCGAGGGCGAGGGCGGCCTCTACGCCCAGGCCAACGCGAGCCTCTCGGCCGACGCCGGGATCTTCGAGAAGCTGGACACCGACGAGGCGGGCAAGACCGAGAAGGCGTACACGGACAAGGGCAGTGAGCTGACGAGCTTCGACGATCTGTGCAAGAACATCGGGGCCCTGGAAGGGGCACTCGGCGGCGAGGCCAAGCTCGGCGGCAAAGTGAACCTGCGAACGGGCGAAAAGACCGTCTACGTCTCCGTGCAGGGAGCCGAGCACGCGGGCGCCTATCTGGGCGCTCTCGGCAAGGACGCGGACGCCGCCGCCAACCGCAAGCTCGCCATCACCTTCGACAAGCAGGGCAAGCTCAAGGGCGTCCAGGTCCAGACCGAGGTCACCAAGTCCCAGTTCGAGGGCATCAAGAGCACGGTCGAGGACATCTACGGCCGTCCGCTCAACCAGGGCCTGATTGCGGGCATCGGCGACGAGGACAAGGTCCGCATCAACTACGAACTCAAACCCGAGCACCGCGAGCGCATCGCCAAGATGCTCGAAGGCTCGGTGGCAGACAAGGCTAACGCCCTCAAGGAACTCACGGGCATGACCATCGATCCCAACACCGTCAAGCTGGACAAGGGGGACGTGGTGGCCGTCCACACGGACTCCTTCAGCATCGGCGGCTCCCTGAAGGTGAGCATGGGCGCGGTCGCCGGGGTGCGCGCCCGCATGACGCTCGCCCGCGGACAAGAATCGGTGGTTGATTAGGACGCCTAGCTGCCGGATAATAGCGGCATGATCACGCAAACCGACCTCATCACGGGGGAGCGGTCCTATACCCTCTCCGCCGATTCCCTTACCATCTCGCTTCTGGGCCGCGCCAAGGGCGAGGTGCACCTGACGTGCACGCCCGAGGGCGAGCTGACCGGCTTCGAGGCGATCGCCCACCCCGCCCCCTTCCTCGTGCGTCAGAAGGCCGAGGCCCTCGCCGAGGCGGCCACATGGGAGCTTCAAGTCAACGAGCTGAGCGACCTGCCGGACAACACCCGGATCACGCTGCGCCTCAGTCTCGGGGAAGCGGCGCTCTCGAGCCTCAAGGCCCAGCCCATCTGGACGGCCGAGGAGGCCGCGGCGGTCATCCAGCGTGCCCAGGACGAGCCCGCGAGCGCCTGGAAGGTGGAAGATATCGAGGTCGAGGTCTAGGTGGCAAGTTCCCCCCGGCGCCCGCGCCCCCAGGAAGACCCCAAACAAGCCGCCCTGCGTCAAGGCGTCACGCTGTTCTCGGAAGCGATCGCAAGCTCCGAGGAGACGGCGGGCTGCTACGTGCTCGCCGAAGCCCTCTTTTGCTGGCTGCGCGACCATGGCGACCGAACGACCCTCCAGCACGCCGTGACCGAGGCACTCTCGAGCCTCGGCGGCGATCGAATCCCGCTCTTCGCCGAGCTCGCCCCCTTGCCCCTGAGGGTCGGGGCCCCCTCCGTCGAAGCGCTGACGGATCGGCTGGTGAGCCTGCTCGCTCCGTTGGAGTGGAGCTACGAGGACGGCGAGCTTTTGGGCGCGCTCTTCGAGACGCACCTGAATCCGGTCCAGCGCAAGAAGCACGGGGCCTTCTACACTCCGCGCCCCATCGTCGACTACCTGCTCGACGCCACCCTGCCCGAGAAGCACCTGCCGCTCTCCAAGGGTTTCCGCGTCCTGGACCCCTCGTGCGGAGCCGGCAACTTCCTGTCGGCTGCCCTCGAGGCTCTCTTCGAGCGGGTCTGGACCGCCCAGACGGGCTCCGAGGGACGCTACCTGCGCCTCAAGCGGGTGATGGAGCACCACCTGTACGGGCTCGATCTGAACCCCTGGGCGATTCGTCTCGCGCAGATCCGGCTCAACTTCGTGCAGCTCAAGCTCGTCCCCGAGCTGAAGCGCCCCCTCAAGGCGCACCTCTTGGGTCGTAACACCCTGCAGGACCACGATGCGCGCCTGGAGGCCGGCTTCGACGTGATCGTGGGCAATCCGCCCTACGGCGCCGAGATCTCCGAGCAGGACAAGCGCTTCTTCCAGCGCCATTATCGGCTGGGGAACGGACGCCAGGAGACGACGGCCCTCTTCATCGAGCGCTCGGCCAAGCTACTGAAGCCCAAGGGACGCATGGGCCTGGTGGTGCCGCACGGCATCACCCGCACGGGAGCCTACGCCGAGTGCCGCCGCCTGCTCGTCGAGGACCTGCGCCTGACGGCCCTACTCGATCTGGGGAGCGCCTTTCCTGGCGTCAACCTCGAGACCATGGCCTTTGTCGTCGAGCATGATCAGACCAACCGCAAGCCCGGCATGTTGCCGTGGGCTCCCGACGATCGTGCGGAGGTGCGGCTGGACACCTTCCGGGACGGCGAGCTGAAGCACGTCGGCACCCAGGTGCACGGCTTCTTCCGGAACCGCGCCACCATGCCCATCTACGTCGAGCAGCGCAACGGCGGCTGGATCGCCAAGATCGAGGCCACGGGCGTGCCTTTGCAGGACGTCGCCTCGATCCATCGCGGTGCGGGCATCTCGGCCAAGGAAGAGGCGATCGCCCTGCGCGAAGACGGCATGCCCGTGGTGCGCGGCCGGGACATCCGGCGCTATGGCGGCGACGGCGGCCTCCTGCGGCTCCACCCGCACTACCCGCTGCGCGATCGCTTCCGCCGCGATCAGCTGGAGGCCCCCCGTATCGGCTACCAGAACATCGCGAGTGCGGTGGTCGCGACCATGTTGCCTGCAGGCTCCATGCCCCTCGACACGGTGAACGTCCTCGAGTCCCTGACGGACTGGGACGAGGGCTACATGCTGGGCCTCCTGAACTCGCGCATCCTGGAGGCGTACTTCCAGCTGGTGATCGCGAACAAGGCGCAGCTCACCCTGCACCTGGACACCCCGACGCTCGGGACCCTGCCGGTCCTCTTGCCGAGCCCGGCCGAGCAGCGCGCGATCGGCAAGGAGGTCCGCAAGGTCCTCGATGACCTGTCGGGCGTCTCGACCTGGGAGCTGGGGCTGACCCTGGCGGCGAACCTCTGGGAGACGCCGGAGGCCATGCAGGCCGCCGCCCGCGACCTCGGCCTGGACATGGAGAGCCGCCGCAAGCGTGCGGCCGCTCGTCTTGCCGAGATCGACACCCGGATCATGGAGCTGTACGGCCTGACCGAGGACGAGATGGAGGCGGTGCGCGCCGAGACGCCGCACTCGTCCCGTAAGCCCCCCAAGGAGCTGGCCAAGGCCGCCGAGTTGATCATCGCGCGGGGTCTCTTGCGTCTGATGGAGAAGTCGCACGTCTCGTGGGAGGCAGGCGACCTCTGGCGCCACTGGGCGCGTCCGGATGCCGAGATCTGGCGGGCGGCCTGGGGCGGATCGCTCGACGACCTGCCAGAGTTGCTCGGGAAGTACGGCTGCGTCCTGCATGGACGACGCCTCGCCATGTGGCAGCCGGGGTTGCAGCCGGTCTAAGCCTAGTTGGCGGGCATGTTCACGAACGCCACCCCGGGATCCAGGCGGAAGGTGCCGCCGGGGAGGTAGCTCAGGCCCTTGGTCATGGCCGCGTTCTTGGGGCCTTCCTTGTCGAGCGTGGCCACGATCTGCTCGGTCGCCTTCTTCTTGAGGTCGCCGCCGAAGAGCTTGGCGAGCCAGCTCGAGGTGGTGGCCTTCACCGTGTCGGCCGGCTGCGTGATCCACATGATGCCGAACGGATCGATCCGCACGTCGAAATCGAAGGTCAGGTTGATGGTCTGCCCCTGCTGCACGACCGCCCCGAGCACGCGCACGCGGTTGCCCACCCGGTTGGCCTGGAGGCCCTGCGGCAGGCCGCCCTGGACGTTCTTGAGCAGCTCGCCCGCCACCGTGTCGATGGCCTGACGCCGGAGCTTGTCGCGCTCGGCCTCGATGGTGGGATCGGGCGTCCCATTGCCCATGAAGCGCGTCGACAGATAGTCGTCGATGATCTGGGCCGCCTCCTGGGGATGGTTCAGCTTGATCCACAACACGAAGGGATTCTTGCTAATGTCATCGGAGGGCGCAGCCGGCGCCGGAGAGGGGGCCGAGCTCGCATGGTACTGCTGGGTCGGCGTGGACTGGACCGGCGTCTTGACGCCCGTCGGCGCTCCCCCGCAGCCGATCAGCAGCATGCCGGTCAGCAGCGAAAGGCTCACTTGCAGATGTCGCCTGCGAACCATGGGCTCCCCCCTTGTTCCAACTCATGGGGATTATGGGAGCCCGGACCCGGAAACTTAGTAAAGGCCGGTTTAAGAAATATTTAATTTTGAGCCGTGGGGAACCGACACGATGCGGTTGCGCCCCGTGCGCTTGGCCTCGTAGAGCAACTGATCCGCCCGGGCCAAGAGGCTGACCGGGGTATCGTCGGCCCCGGCCTCGGCGGCGCCCACACTGACGGTGAGGCAGACGCTCTCGTCCGGGGCGGTGAAGGGGTGCTTGGCAAGCTCGGCGCGGACCCGCTCGGCCTGCACCACGGCCGCCTCGAGGCGGTGGCCGGGCAGGAGGTACAGGAACTCCTCGCCGCCGTAGCGCCCGATGACGTCATGGCGGCGCGAGGTGCGGCGCAAGACGGCCGCGATCTCCTGGAGGACGCGATCGCCCACCGCATGCCCCCAGCGATCGTTGATCCCCTTGAAGCGATCCACGTCGAAGAGCAGGACCGACAGGGGGCGATCGTGGGCCCGCGCGCTCACGAGCGCGTCCGTGAGGGCGCTGTCGAGGAAGCGACGATTAGGAAGGCCCGTCAGGTGATCGTGATAGGCCAACTCCCAGAGACAGTCCCGCTCGCGCCGGAGCCGCTCCTCGCGCGCGAGGCGCGCCCGCAAGAGCTCCAGCCGGGCATGCAGCTCGGCGGGCGTCTCCGGCTGCACCCACACGTCGTCGGCCTCGGTCCCGCGCGTCCGGAGGTAGGCCTCCTCGTGGCTGCGCTCCACCAGAACCAGGGGGACGGGCGGCATGCTGGGAAGGCCCTTGAGGATGCGGCACACCTCGCCGCCCGTGAGGCCCGGCAGCTCCGCCTCCGCCACGATCAGGGCCGGGGGCGTCCGGGTCGCCTGGTCGAGGGCGGAGAGACCATTGCTCGCCTTGAGCACGCGGTAGCCCGCCTCCGTCAGCTCCGCGACCATCCAGTCGCGGGGGGCCTCCGAGGCGTAGATCAGGATGGGCTCAGTCGCTT
>DATNQJ010000057.1:0-3957 GCA_036704085.1 Stenomitos sp. | reverse complement strand
CTCAAGGGCGGCACCGAGGAGCAGAAACGGCACTGGCTCCCGCGCTTGGCTTCGGGCGAGCAGATGGCGGCCGTGGCCGTCACCGAGCCCGACTACGGCTCGGACGTGGCGGGCCTCAGGGTCGTCGCCCGCCCCTGCCCGGGCGGCTACCGGATCACGGGCACCAAGACCTGGTGCACCTTCGCGGGCCGCGCGGACCTCCTGATGGTGCTCGCCCGCACCGACGAGAACCCGGCCTCCAAGCACCGCGGCCTCTCCCTGTTCATCGTCGAGAAGCCGCGCTACGACGGCCACGCCTTCCGTTACGACGCACCGACCGGCGGCAGCCTCGAGGGCCGAGCCATCCCGACCATCGGCTACCGCGGCATGCACTCCTTCGAGGTCAAGTTCGAGGACCTCTTCGTTCCCGACTCCCAGGTCATCGGGGGCACTGCCGGCCTCGGCAAGGGCTTCTACCTCCAGATGGAGGGCTTCTCGGGCGGGCGCCTGCAAACGGCCGCCCGGGCACTCGGGGTCATGCGGGCGGCCTTCGAGCATGCCCTGCGCTACAGCACCGAGCGCCACGTGTTCGGACGACGTGTCGCCGACTACCCGTTGACACGTCACAAATTGACCCGCATGGCGATGCTCATCGCGGCAAGCCGCCAGTTCACCTACCACACAGCCCGCCTCATGGACCGCAAAGAGGGACAAACTCAGGCTTCAATGGTAAAGTTGATGGCATGCCGCATGGCAGAAGTGATCGCGCGCGAAGCCCAGCAGCTACACGGCGGGATGGGTTATGCCGAAGAATTCGCCGTCTCTCGGCTGTTCGTCGACTCCCGCGTGCTGTCGATCTTCGAAGGTGCCGAAGAAGTCCTCGCCCTGCGCGTCATTGCTCCCGCCCTCATCAAGGCCGCCCACGACAAGGCGGCTAGCTCGACCGGAGGTCATCGATGAAGATCCTCGTCTGCCTGAAGCAGGTTGTAGACGTCGAACTGAACATCCAGCTCAAGGGTGGTCAGATCGACGACCAGGGCTTGCGTTACGTCATCAACGCCTATGACGAGTCCGCCCTGGAAGCCGCCCTGCAGCTCAAGGACGCCGGCGAAGCCGACGTCACCATCCTCAGCATCGGACCCGATCGCGTCCAGGAAGCCCTGCGCAAGGGCCTGAGCATGGGGGCCGACCGCGCCATCCACCTCAAGGACGACGCCTTCGAGGGCAGCGACTCCTACGCCTTCGCCAAGGCCGTCTCGGAGCTCGTCAAGAAGCGTGAGTTCGACCTGGTGATCATGGGCAAGCAGGCGCAGGACACCGACTCCGCTCAGGGCGGCCCCATGCTCGCCGAGATGCTCGGCTGGCCCCAGGCGACCAACCTGGTCTTCGTGCAGCGCGATCCCGAGGGCGGCCTGCTGGTCCGCCGCATGGGCGACGACGGCAAGGAAGTCCTCGGCGTTCAGACCCCGGCGGTCCTGACCATCAGCAACGACTTCGGCGAGGCCCGCATCCCCACCATGAAGGGGATCATGGGGGCCAAGAAGAAGGAAATCGAGACCCTCACCCTGGCCGACCTCGGCCTCACGCCGGATGCGGTCGGCAAGGCCGGCTCGCAGACCGAGATCGTGAGCCGCGAGCAGCCCGAGAAGCGCAAGACCGGCCGCAAGCTGACCGGCAAGGCGGATGAGATCACCCGGGAGCTGTTCAGCTACCTGGTGAACGAAGCCAAGATGCCGGTGTAGGCGCAAGGAAGGATTTGACGATGAAAACGTTAGTCATTGCGGAAGTGAAGGGCAACTCGGTCAAGAAGGTCAGCCTCGAGTTGCTGTCCCAGTGCAAGCGCTGGGGCGTCGAAGCCCATGCGCTGCTCATCGGGTCGGGCGTGAGCCACCTGGCCGACGAGCTCGCCGCCTACGGCGCGCAGAAGGTCTACGTCGCCGATGACGCGAGCCTCGACAAGTACCTGACCTCGACCTTCGCGCAGCTCGCGGTCGATGCCGTCAACCTCTCGGGCGCCGAGCTCATCCTCATGAGCAGCTCGGAGATGGGCAAGGATCTCGCTCCGCGCGTCGCCGCCAAGCTCGACACGGGGGCGGTCACCGACGCCAAGACCATCACCCTCGAGGGCGGCCAGGTCAAGGCGACCCAGCTCGGCTACGCCGGCAAGGTCCTTAACCACGTCGTCTTCAAGCACCCCAAGCACAAGGTCATCACGGTGCAGCCCGGGACCTTCGAGCTCGGCGAGAAGGCCACCGGCGCCAAGGCCGAGGTCCAGACGCTGGGCCTGCCCCAGGCGGACCTGCGCGCGGTCATCCGCGAGGTCCTCAAGGAGACCTCCGAGAAGATCGACCTGGGTGAGGCGAACATCGTCGTCGCGGGCGGCCGCGGCATGAAGGGCCCCGAGGGCGTCCAGCTCATCGAGCAGCTCGCCGAGGCCCTGGGCGCTGCGGTTGGCGGCTCCCGTGCGGTCTGCGACTCGGGCCTCATGCCCCACACCTGCCAGGTCGGCCAGACCGGGCGCGTGGTCGCACCTCAGGTCTACTTCGCGATCGGCATCTCGGGCGCCATCCAGCACCTGGCGGGCATGAGCGGCTCGAAGGTCATCGTGGCCATCAACACCGACCCCGACGCTCCCATCTTCAACGTCGCCGACTTCGGGATCGTGGCCGACCTCTTCGAGGCCGTCCCCCTGCTGATTCAGGAGTTCAAGAAGCTGAAGTCGGGTACGGCGGCCGCCGCCCACTAAGCCTGACGAGGAGGCCTCATGGGTCCTATTGCCATCACGATCATGATCCTGGTAGCCGGAGGGTTCTTCGGCTACTTCGGATGGCAGAAGTTCGAGCTGATGCTCAAGGCGAAGCCGGACTTCCGTTTAAACAACCTTCCTGCTCGCCTCAAGGGACTCTGGGAGTACGGCATCCTCCAGAAGCGGCTGCGCAAGAACGAGAAGTCGGCAGGCTGGATGCATGCCCTCATCTTCTGGGGCTTCTGTCTCCTCTTGCTGCGTAGCGTCGTCTTGATCCTGACCGGGTACAGCGAGGATCTCCACATCCCCGGCGTGCTCGGAAACGCCTACACGGCCCTCAAGGACGTGGTCGAGGTGGTGGTGCTGGGGATGGTGAGCTACGCCTTCTACCGGCGCACCGTCGTCAAGCCCGCCCGCCTCACCATCTCCTTCGAGGGCTTCCTCATCCTGAGCCTCATCGGCTACCTGATGATCTCGGACTTCGTCTTCGATGGGGCCAAGTTCGCGCTCTTCCACGACGTGACGCACGTGGCCGAGGAGATGCGGTTCGCGATCGCGGGCAGCGCGGTGGCCATGCTCTTCAAGGGCCTGCCCACCGCGGTCCTGGAGGCCCTCTACTACGGGGCCTACTGGACGCACGTGGGCGTCCTGATGGCGTTTGGCGTGTACTTGACCAAGTCCAAGCACATGCACGTCATCACCGCGCTGCCCAACGTCTTCCTGCGCACCCTCGAGCAGCCGGCTTTGGCCATCCCGAAGCTGGACCTGGAGGACGAGAACGCCGAGTCCTTCGGCATCGCGACCATCAACGACCTGACGTGGAAGCAGGAGCTCGACCTCTTCACCTGCACCGAGTGCGGGCGCTGTCTGTCGAGCTGCCCGACCTACGTCACGCACAAGCCCCTGAGCCTCAAGGGCGTGAACGACGACCTGAAGCACCACCTCTTCGCCCAGGCGGGCACCCACTCGGTGCCGCCCGAGGATGAGGCCCCCTCGGCCGTCGTCGAGCCGGTCCCGCTCATCGGCAACGTCATCTCGGAAGACACCATGTGGGCCTGCACCACCTGCGGCTTCTGCGAGACGGCCTGTCCGGTGTTCATCGAGCAGGTGCCCCGCATCGTCTCGATGCGTCAGAACCAGGTGCTCATGGAGGGCAACTTCCCCGAGGAGCTCAACAAGCTCTTCTCGGGCCTGGAGCGCTCCAGCAACCCCTGGGGTCTCGGCTACGACAA
>DATNQJ010000056.1:0-7115 GCA_036704085.1 Stenomitos sp. | reverse complement strand
GCTCTTGCCCTCTGCCGCTTCCGCCTCTTCAGGAGGCGTCACATCCTCCATCGTCATCTCACACCCCCCGGGAGCCCGTGCTCCCTACTGATATCCTACCCACCCAGCGTAAATTTGTTAGGTCCCCGGCGGATCCGCGACAACTACGCTAAAGCCGCCCGGCGGGTGCTAAATCTCTGTTAAATCCGGCAAGGTTGCGGGCAAGCAAGGGCAAGAAGTAGTAGTCACCCCTTGCCTGATAAGGAGCGCCCGCATGGCAACAGGTCCCATCGGTCTGCCCGCCACCGGCCCCCTCACGGCGCCCGTCCGGCGCCACGACGCGCCCACGGCCCCCACCGAGGCGACGCCCCCGGGGACCGGCGGAGCTCCGACGCGCGGCCCGAGCGACAGCGGGTTCGCGATCCAGGCGGGCAACACCTCGGAGCTGGGCGTCGGAGCGAGCGACATGGGGGTCCATGCCGCCCCCGCCATGAGCCTGGATGACCTGTTCGGCGAGGAGCCCGCCGCCCGCACGGCAGCAGACGCGCGCCGGGGGGCCGAGGCCATCTGGTTCCCGGCCCACGACGAGGCCGGCAGCACCTTCCGCCGGATCGAGCGCGACGCGGTCGACGCCAACTCCCTCTCCGGCCCCCGTGCCGCCCAGCTGAAGGACGAAATCGCCGCCAACCGGGACCTCGAGGAAGCGGCCCTCCAGAAGCTCAGCAAGCCCGAGCAGCAGGAGTACAAGCACCTGGCCTCCATGACCCAACACGATCCGGATGCCCGGCTCGCGCTGCAGTTGCTGCTCGTCGAAGGCAAGCTCACGGACAAGGCGAACCTTTCCTCGGACCACAAGGACCTCCTGGCGACCCTGAACGGACTGAGCCACCAACCGCTCGCCAAGGGGCTCGATCGCCCGTCGCTGATCAGCGACATGATCCAGGAGATCGCGGTGCCCTCGGCGATCAACCAGCACAACAAGGGGACCTGCACGGTCACGAGCCTCCAGATCATGATGGCCATGGAGCAGCCCGCCGAGTACGCCCGGATCGTCTCGGGCCTCGCCTCTCCGTCGGGCAAGGCCAAGCTCGCCAACGGCGACACGATCACCCGCGAGCCCGGCACCATCGGCAAGGATGGCACCCCGCGCACCGCCTCCGCCAAGCTCTGGCAGCCGGCCATGATGGAGTACGCCAACGGGTCGCTCAACTACGACAACAAGACCGATACGAACTCCAACGGCGCCGGCGGGCTCAACGCCGCCCAGGTCCACCGGGCCCTGGAGGGCCTGACGGGCAAGGACGGGACCACCTTCAGCGTCTACGGTGAAGCCGGGACCTCGTACCGCTCGCGGCTCGGCATGGCCGAGGCGGTCATGAACCAGGCGAACTCCGGCAAGCCCGTCCCGGTCGGCATGAAGTTTGCCGAACCTGGCCAGGCGCCTGGCGGTCACGAGGTCCTCGTCACCAAGGTCGCCGTGGACCCCCAGGCGAACCCGCAGCTCGAGCAGGCCATCCAGCAGATGGAAGCCTCCCGCCCGCAGCTCGAGAAGGACCTCGAGAATCCCGCCCGGTCCGCCGAGGCCAAGCTGCGCCTGGAATCGATCGATCGCTCCCTTCCCGCCCTCAAGGAGCGCCTGGAAGAAGAGCGAACCACCCCGCGCGTCTACTACGACAACCCGTGGGGAAAAGAAGAGAGCATGCCGATGGACGCCTTCGTCAACCGGCTCACGAGCGCCAACCTGGAGCCGCTCGCCGAGACGCCCGCCTCCGCGCTCAAGAACCAGCAAGCCGTCATGAACAACCTGGACGAACGGCTGACGACCCTCTACGATCGCCAGGTCGCGGCCAAGAACGACACCTTCAACCCAAAAGCTCCCCAGCAGTACCTGGAGACGCGCCAGGAGGTCGCGGCGATCGGCGAGCTGCGCTCGGCCCTCGGCGCGTTCCGGCCCTCTCCGGACCTCACCGCCGAGCAGAAGGAGCAGGCCAACCAGGTGCTGGCCGACCTGAACCGGCTCGCCGGAGACCTCATGGACCCTGCCAAGCGCGAGGCGGCGGGGCCGGAAGTCACGAAACAGCTGGAGGCCCTCCGGCAGTTCGCCTAGTCCCCGCGCCGTGTCGAGAATTGTTGCAGGCACTTAATCATCCGGAGGGACGCGTTCCGGGCGAGTATAATGATTCCTGGACGCGTACTTGAGGATGGATTCACCCATGACTCGTGAACTGGATCGCTCCGGCTCCCCCCGCAAGCCCCGCCTCGAGGTGGGCACATGCTACGGCCACCTCTCGGGACTCCTCGCCGATCAGCTCTGCCAGTGGCTCCTCGCCAAGGGCTGGATCGTCGCCGAGCGCGTCGGGGACCATGCCATCGACGCCCACCTGACGCTCGAAGGGCGCCAGGGGCTCGCCACGTGGGGCGTGGCCGTCGAGCAACTGGAGGCGTCGCGCCGCAAACCCGTCGCCCTCTGCCACGAGGTCTACCTGGGGCAGCAATACGAGCACGTGGGGGCCCACCTGGGCACGCTGTTGCGGGAGTGGCTCGAAGGAGCGGGCATCATCGAGCGGAACGGCACCACGCTGCGACTCTCGGACTCGGGCCGTCAGGGCCTCATGGACGCGGGGCTCCTCACAGCCGAGTAAGGCTCGGCCTTTGCTCCGGCGGGAGAAATGCAGAGCCCCCGATGATGCGTCGGCTGCTGTTCTCCGCACCTCGGGGGCTATGCGCGGTCTCGGCCAAGGGGAGCCGAAACCGTTCCTGCCTCTTGCGTCAGGGCGTTTCCCTGCCACGTTTTTAAGATACCCGGAACGCCCGATCCGGGGCATCCGTAGATTTTTCGGATCTTGGTCGCTCGTCCCCTGCCTCAGCTTGAGGCATCTCATAGTGGCTCCGGCGACGCCATGATAGGCTCGGAGCATCCCGAACCGGGAGCGCTGAGATCCGGAGGAAGGTTATGAAGAGTCCCGTCATGATTTCCCTGCAGTTGGCCCCGTCCGAGCCGCCGCGTCCCTGGATTCCCCCCGCCTCCTTGATCGCGGGCCAGGTGGCCCACGGCCTGTCCTGGCTGCTCTTGATGCTGACCGCCTGGCCCTCCACCCCAGGCCTCAGCATGCCGGCCCTCGCCTGGATCCACACGGTGGCCCTCGGCTGGCTGACCATGACGGCCCTGGGGGTGCTGGTGCACGTGATCCCGGGCTTCATGGACGTCGAATGGCGCCTCGAGGGCATGGCCCGGTGGTCGCTCTTGCCCTACGGGATCGGCGTCGCGAGCCTGGTCGCGGGCTTCGCCCTGGTGCAGCCCTGGCTGCTTGCCACCGGTGGCACCCTCATCGTCCTGGGCCTCACGGGCTACATGATCCCGGCGGTCCTGACCATCTTGAGCTTCAAGGCCACACCGACCCTCAAGACGCCCTTCAAGACCGGCTTCCTGTCGGTCCTGGGGTCGCTCGCGATCGCCGCCGTCCTGGGCGTGACCATGGCCTGGGCGCTCGCGGGGGCCCCGTGGCCGGCGGCCCTCATCCACCTGCCGCCCATCCACGCCATCCTCGCGGGCGGCGGCTGGCTCAGCCTGCTCATCTTCGGCGTCTCGACCCGCACCATCTTCCCCGTCACCGGGCGTCGGCGCACCAAGCTGCCGCTGCACGTCTTCGTCTCGTCGGGCTTCACCATCGGCGCCGTCCTGATGGTGCTCGGCCTGATCCCGGGCCTCGCGCATCCCGCCCTGCGCTGGCTGGGGATGGGGCTGGTGGCGATCGCCGCGGCCTGCTACGTGATCGACATGGGCAAGCTCGTCTACCATGCGCCCAACGACCACAAGCCGCCCATCGCCTACGTCGCCTCCACCCTCGTCTACCTGGTCGCGACGGTGGTCCTCGGGCTCGGGGTCACGGGCGGCCGTGCGGAGTGGCAGGCCCCACTCGCCTTCGTGGCGCTCGTCGGCTGGATGGGCCTCTCGGTGAACGGCTACCTGCATCACATCGGCATCCGGCTCCTGACGACCATGGCGCGCGGCGAGGATGACGAGACCCCGCCCCAAGAGCTGTTGAACCCGCGCCTCTCGTGGCTCGGCTTCGCCGGCCAGCAGGTGGCGGTGCTCGGCGGAACGCTCGTGCTGCTCGCGGGGGCCGCTCAGTGGCTGCCCCTGTTCGGCACCTTCGGCCTCTTGGGGTGGCTCGCCATGATGCTCAACATCCGCTCGGCCTGGGTGCGAGCCACCGCCGCCTAGGCGAGCCCCCCATCCCCCAACGCACGGTCGCCGAGGCGCAGGCGAGCGACTAATGCGCGGTCGCCTTTTGGACGCCAACCGGATACCCAACGACGGGACCTCGCTCTATCTTCAGACTCGCCTCCGGCAGAACGAAGCTGCCGAGCCTTTCTAAAGGAGAGCGACCCCATGAGCCGGAAATCACTGTTAGGCCTTGCCCTGGCCGTGACCGCCGCCAGCATCCAGCTGGGCGGTTGCGGCAAGATTCCGGAGCAGACCCCCATGCCGGCACGCACCATGGCTCCGGCGGACCAACGGGTGGCCCAGGACCCCGGTAACGATCTGCGGCGCGTGCATCGGGAGATGCTCGCGGCCCTGAACCTGACCGAGGCGCAGCGCTCCCAGATCCGGGAGATCAAGGCGCGCCACAAGGCCGAGATGCGGCGGATGGGCGATCTGCGCACCCAGCTCGAGCAGCTGCGCACGCTGGTGCTCGCTCCGACCGTCGATCGTGCCGCCCTCACCCAGGCGCTCACGGCCATGCATCAGTCCAAGCTGAACAAGATCCCCCACGTGGCGGCCATGATGAGCGACGTGCGGGGCGTGTTGACGCCCGAGCAGCGCACCATCGCCGTCACCCAGATCAATAACCGCTGGAACGACCTCATGGCCGCCTTGGATAGCATGCGGACCGAGGGCTTCACGCAGCTGAGCGCCAACCTGAACTTGACGACGGCGCAGTCGCAGGCGCTCCAGACGCTCCAGGATCAAGACCGCACGCTGGACGACGCCATCATGGCGGACCTCCGGACCGCTGTGACCCAGTTCATGGCGGACGGCAACCAGCAGACCCTGACCAGCAGCCTCCAGTCGGCGCTCGCCATGAGCCGCGTCACGGACATGCTCGGTGACACGTCGGACTTCGTCGTCAGCCTCAACCAGACGCAGCGCCAGCAGCTGGTGGCCAACATGGCCTCCTACCTCCAGAAGCTGAAGGCCATGCACCAGGCGATGGAAGGCGACATGGGCGGCACGGGCTCCGACTCGGACTAACCGCATACAACCCGATCCGCCCTCTCCCTTCACGGGGGAGGGCGTCCTGGTGCCGCTTGAATAGGCGACCGGGACCGGCGAGACGCCGGCGCTCCCAGGCGATTACTATCGGCAGGACAGCTTGACCATGAACCGGCTGAGGGCCTCCGGCAGCTCCTGCGGATGGCGCAGGATCGAGAACCGCTGCGAGCCGAGCATCTGGGGCAAGTAGTCGCGCGCCTGCTTGTCGACGGCCAGCGCGTGCACGTGCACCCCGTGGCTCTCCGCCTCCCGGATGGCCTGGCGGATGTCGCCGATGCCGTAGCGTCCCTCGTAGCGGTCGTAATCATTGGGCTTGCCGTCGCTCAAGAGCAGGAGCACCCGGTGCTTGGCCTTTTGCCGCAAGAGCCGCTGGGTGGCATGGCGCAGGGCCGGCCCGATCCGCGTGTACCCCTGGGGCTCCAGGGCCCCGATCCGCGGCTTGACGTGGGTCCAGGGCTCCTGGAAGGTCTTGAGCGGATGGTAGAACACCTGGTTGCGGGTGTGGCTATGGAAGGCCGCGATCTCGAGCGGGTCCTTGAAGTGGGCGCACACCTCGGTCAGCACCAGGAGGGTCTCCTTGCAGACGTCGAGCACCCGGCGCTGCTCCACGTAGGCATCGGTCGAAAGGCTCGTGTCCAAGAGCACCAGGACCGCGAGGTCCCGCTTGCGTTTCCGGCTCGCGAGGTAGAGCTCCTCGAGGGGGCTCTGGCCCGCATGAACCCGCGCCTGGTTCTCGACGATGGCGTTGAGATCGAGCTCCGGGCCTTCCTTCTGGCGCCGGAGCTGCTCGTTGGCGCCGAGCGCGCGCTCCATGACCTTCTTGAGGCGGTGCACGGTGTCCCCGTGCTTGGCGAGCTGCTCGGCATACCACTCGGGGCGGCTTTCGGTGAAGGGACGAACGAAGACCCGGCACCAGTCCTTGCGGTAGGATCGCTTCTTGGGATCCCACTCGTCGTAGGGAAGGCCACCCGTTCCGGCCTCCGCGGCGTCGCCGGCGCTGTCGCCCATCAGGAGCTCGGCGCGATAGACCGAGTGGACCGCGTCGTCGACGCGGATGACCTCGGTCATCTTGAGCTCCCGCATGGCCTCGAGCTGGTCCTCCATCTCGTCGGACCCGTCGAGGTCGCGGGCCGTGCCCCGGTACTCGTCGAGGGTCTCGACCTTCTCGAAGCTGTGGGCGAGGGTGTACTGCTCCTGCTCTTCCTTATTAATAGAGGTGCGCGTCACCTCCTCCTGCACCGGAGCCTCGGCCTCGCTGCCGTCGATGCTCTGCGACGTGGGCTCCTCGCCCGGCGCGCCGACCTCCGGCGAGAGGCCCTGGAGCCGCGGCATCAGGCGGTAGCTGAGCGCCGGCAAGAGGCCTTCCTCCGGGACGGGATCCCAGGCCGAGCGCTTGAGGCGCCAGAGCTCGGCGCTCTCATAGGTCTCCAGCGGCTCGGCGAGGCCAGGATAGCTCGCGAGGATCTCGCGGGCCCACTGGAGACCCGCCGGATCGAGAGCTGCCGGTGCGGTAAAGCGCCCGGTCCGAGCGGCCTCGGCGAGCACGATGGTGAGGAGCTTCAGGACCATGAGGTTGCAGGCCGGATCCTCGAACCACTGGGCGTGCTCGGGCAAGAGGAGGTGTCGGCCGTCGGTCCCGGGCAGCTCGGTGGTCGGGCGGACGAGCAGGGGAAGGCCCGAGAGGGCGCGGGCCAGGATCTGGAGGCGATCGCGATGCTCGGCGAGGGGCACGCCGGCTTCGCGGCGCCGGTCGGCCCCGGGGTCCCGGGTGACCCATTGCCAGGTCCGGCTGAAGCCCTGCCAGAGCAGGAGCTGGAAGTCGAAATCGAAGTTGAGGGTGAAGGCTTTCTTGGCCATG
>DATNQJ010000055.1:0-2156 GCA_036704085.1 Stenomitos sp. | reverse complement strand
GCAATCTTCTCGGCATGGCGTTCGATGAAGTTGACCATGGCCGGCTCGGGGTTGGAGGATGGACGATCCGTTCAGCCCCGAGCGTAAAACCGTCCGTCTCAACAAGCAAAACCTGTTTGGTTCCGGCTACGCCGGGTTAGGTACTGCTGAACGCGGATTTCCACGGACCGAAACCCCCTCACATTTTTGAGGCGGTTGCCCCCACTTTCTCGCAGAATTTCAAGATTCCCGGCGGTCTCGTGTGAGGGAATTCCTCGGAGGGACCGCCTCCCGAACCTTATTCTTCCGGTTGAACATCCCTCCCTATGTCTCTGAGACGGCTCAGCCGTACAGCCATTTTCTCCCCACCCCCGACCGCTCGCGAGCGTCCGGCCTTGGTCTCATCAGCCGCAATCGATACGATCGGCGATGGACACTCAAGGAGAAACCCCCTCACATCTCGGAGCCCCGGTCGTGGACGACTCCTCCTGCCTCCGCTACTTCCTCGAGCCCGACGACACCCTCCACCGACGCTAGGAGGCGTTGCGGGCCTACTTCGTCCAACGGCGGCCCCTCCAGGAGATCGCCACCCAATTCGGATACACCTACGACACCCTGCGCCAGGTCATCCACCAGTTCCGAACCCGGTGCCGCTCGGGTACGCCACCCCCTTTTTCGCCGCCCCGTGCCCCGGACGTCCGGCCCAAGCCCCCTCCTCTGGGCCGGTGACTCCCGAGGTGGCCGACCGACGATGCCTGAACCTGGAGCCGGGACGGCGCGTGCGCACCCCTGTCGCGGGCATCTTCCTGTTCCTGCCGCTGCTGGCCCAACTCCGCTTCGATCACCTCGTCACGCAGGCGGGCTATCCCGGCTCGGAGATGATCCCGGCCACCAGCGCCCTGCTGAGCTTGCTGGCCCTGAAGCTCCTGGATAAGAAACGGCGGAGTCATATCAGCGACTTCAACTGTGATGAGGGCCTGGGCCTCTTCGCCGGCCTGAACGTCCTGCCCAAGACCGCTCATGCCGCCGAATACTCCTACCGCACCCAGCGCGAGCATCAACAACACCTCCTCTCCGGTTGGATCTCGGCGCTGGCCCCGCTCTTGTTCCCCGAGGGGCGGGCCTTCTCCTTGGACTTCCACACCATCCCGTTTCGGGGCGATCCCACCGACCTGGAGAATCACTACCTGCCCCGCCGCGGCAAGGCCGGTCCCAGCGTCCTGAGCTTCTTCGCCCAGGAGCAAGACAGCCGGGTCGTGTGCTACGCCAACGCCAACCTGACCCGCGCCGATCAGCCGGGAGAACTGATGCGGTTCGTCGAGTTCTGGCATCAGGTCGCGGGACACGATCCCCTCTGGCTGCTCTTCGATTCCAAGGTGGTCCCCTACTCGGAACTCGCGCGCGTCCACCAGCGCGGCATCCACTTCGTCACGATCCGCCGACGTGGTGCCGCGGTGATCCGTCGCCTGCGTGCCTTGCCGCCGCAGGCCTGGCAACGCGCCGTCATCGACACGCCCAAGCGCCGTCATCAACGGGTCCGATTTGTGGACGAGAGCATCCGCCTGCCCGATTACGAGGGAGCGATCCGCCAACTGGCCGTCGATGGCCTGGGACGGGAGCGGCCCACGTTGTTCCTGTCCAACAACCTCACGGAGACGGCCCGCGCGTTGATCATCCGTTATGCGGGGCGCAATGGCGTCGAGGACGGCCTGGGGACCAGTGTGAACTTCTTCCACCTCGACTGCTTGGCCAGCGAGGTGCGGTTGAATGTGGACCTGGATGTGGCGCTGACAGTGCTGGCCCATGGCTGCTATCGCTGGCTGGCCCATCATCTGAAGGGGTTTGACCGCTCGGCGCCGAAGCGGGTGTTCCGGAAATTCGTCGCGACGGCCGGGTTGGTGACCATCGACGACCGAGAGATCGTGGTCCGGCTCGACCGTCGGAGCCACAACCCGATCCTTCGGGAGGCGGGGTTGGATCGTCAGTGCCCGCCGATCCCGTGGTTGAACAACCTCCCCGTCACCTTCGCTTACAAGTGACGCTCGCCACCTGACAGTTGTCCTATCGTGAGGGGGTTTCGGTCCATGGAAATCCGCGATCTACGCTCTTGGATCATCAAGAATGCGGGAGAGCCACGAATCACCGACCTTCTTCTTGACCCACGACCGGCCGCAACC
>DATNQJ010000054.1:0-8478 GCA_036704085.1 Stenomitos sp. | reverse complement strand
GGGGAAGGGGGGTAGAACGAGTCGCCTCTTTACTTGCGCTCTCTGCGCTCCGAAGGCCGCACGTAAGAGTGCGATCGCCACCGCGCGTCATTCTCGATCCGCAGGGCCCCGGCATCCCGGGCCACGTCCGCGTACCGCCGGGCCGCCTGGCGCAGCGTCTCCACCGACAGCTCCGCGATCGGATCGTTCGGCGTGATCATCGTGTTCAAGGACGCCAACAGCAAGGGCCCGTAGACGAACTTCCCGAAGCCCTCGGCCACCAAGGCCCGCGGCTCGTCGAACACCAGCACCAGCTCGTCCGGCGTGCGGCACGCAAAGACCGTGGCCGGCGCCCGAAACGCGTCCACCGCGTTCTCGACCCGGATGTTCTTCCAGATGGTGACGATGACGTTGTCGCCCGGCTGCAGGCGGGGCGCGCGGATGAACTTCACCTTGGCCGCCAAGGGCGAGACATCCTGGAGCCGCGCCTTGATCATGAAGCTGCCGGCTCGGTCGGTGATTTCCACCGGAACGCTATAGGTGACGCGCTCCATGGCGCGCCTGTAGGGCCTATAGGGGATCGTATCCGGCGTTTCGGCCATTCCTACTCGAGTTGAAAGGTGGTGGGCGGCAAGGCCGGGTTCAAGACCACATGGTCCATTCGGACCCGAAACACCATGCGGTTCTGCTGGTCGTACATCTCCCGGATGAGGGGTATCTTGCGCTGGCCATCCACGTAGAAGACCTCGCGTCGGATACCCCGCAGGCTGCGCGGGGAGACGACCTCGAGCTGGGCGACCGGAACGCCGCCCAGGTACCCGGTACCCAGCAGCTTAACTTGGTTGCGGGGGTCGGTCAAGGTATCAAGGGTCTGCGTGATGCCCGTCTCGTCGATGAAAAAGCCCCGCCCATCCTTGGCCCGCGGGTCATGGACGTCGATCGAGGTCTTCACCCAGAACCCGAGGAACTTGGTCTTGACGGCCAGCTGCTTGCCGCCCATCCAGACCAGCTTGGTCCCCACCGTCTTCCCGTCGCTGCTCTGCTGGATCTTGATGGAGGTCTTCTCGGGACGCTCGTAGCAGAAATCGGCCAGGCTCGAGCCCGCCTGCCCCGTCTTCTCATCGAGGAAGTAGCCCGTCACCGTGAACGTCATCGCGTGCGTGACGGCGCGGACGGTGTCGACATCCGACAAGAGCCGCTGGACCAGGACGGTGTCGCCGGGATCCGGCGTGGCCCCCAACGGAGCGCGGCTGAGCTGGAGATCCTTCGGGCGCTTGCCGTCGTCCACCGTGGTCCCGGGCTCCACGCCGCAGCCGGACAGCAGCAACGTGGCCAACAGCAACACACGCACCAGCGCTCGGATCATCTCACTCCTCCTGACGGGGGACCGCCCCTTCCATCATCCCTCCCGGCCTCCCCCGACACCCTAAGAAAGAGTAAAGGCGAGTTTAAGAACGGTTGAAATTCACACAGCGTAACCCCACTGCGTGAAGACATCGTGAATCGCGAACAGCTTGGGAACACAGGCCTTTCCAGAGTTCCCCGAATCGGTTACGCTGGGACAGCGGGCCTTCCTCGTTGTGACGCCTTGGCCCTGCCAGTCTTGAGGAGTGCATGCCGCGAATGGACGGGCCCGAGTTACGATCGCTCTCCGATCTCATCGCCGGGCAAGCCGAAGCCAGACCTCATGTCGAGGCCCTCATCTCGGAGGGACGCCGCTGGACCTACGCCGCCCTGCAGCGCGGCGTCTGGCGCATCGCCCTGGAGCTCTCCCGTGGCGGAGTCCAGGCGGGCGATCGCGTCCTCTTGATGGCTCCCACCTGCGACTCCTTCGTCGTCTCCTTCTTCGCCCTGGTGCACCTGGGCGCCATCCCGGTCCCCATCAGCCCGCGCCTGCTCGAGGTCGAGGTCATCGGGCATGCCCGCGACTGCGACGCCAAGCTGCTCATGGCCGACGCCTCGACCAGCGAGACCCTGCGCGAGACGTTCATCCGGGCCTGCCAGGGCCGGGTCATCCGCCTGGATCCCCGACGCGAGCAGATCTGCTGGCAGACCGAAGAGGGAGAG
Organism: Stenomitos sp.; assembly: GCA_036704085.1. Taxonomy (GTDB): domain Bacteria; phylum Cyanobacteriota; class Sericytochromatia; order S15B-MN24; family UBA4093; genus DATNQJ01. Next base: position 6,432 of record DATNQJ010000054.1, on the reverse strand, counting down.
CATCCTCAGGTCCACTACTTCGATCTTCCGTTCGAAGCGGTCCCGCCCGCCCATGAGCCGGACCCGGACGACGTGGCCACCATCCTCTACACCTCGGGCACCACGGGCACGCCCAAGGGCGTCTGCCTGACCCATCGCGGCCTGATCGCCAACGCCCGCGCCATCGCCGAGACCCTGCCGATGACCGAGCACCCGTCGACGGCGATCGCCCTCCCGCTGAACCACGCCTATCCGCTCATCTCCCAGCTCCTGTCCACCCTGCTCATCGGGGGGACGGTCCAGCTCTTCCGGGGGCTCGCCTTCGCCTTCCCTGTCCTCCAGGAGATCCAGCGCGAGGCCATCGAGAGCTTTTCCGGCATGCCGAGCACCTTCCGCATGCTCGCCCAGCTCGAGGACCTCTCCGAGCTCGACCTGAGCTGCGTCCGATATGTCTGCTCGGCCGGAGCGCCCCTGCGCCCCGAGGACCTGCCCTGCATCCGCCAGGTCTTCCCCCAGGCGCGGATCTTCAACAACTACGGCCTGAGCGAGGCGGGTCCGCGGGTCGCGGCCATCGAGGACAGCGACCCGGCCTTCCACCGGGGCTCGGTCGGCAAGGCCATCGCGGGCGTCCGGCTGCGCGTGATCGCGGACGGCGTCCCCGCCGGACCCGGTGTGGTCGGCGAGGTCCAGATCCAGACCCCCGCGGTGATGGTCGGCTACTGGAACGCGCCCGCCGAGTCCCAACTCGCGCGGGAGGGGGAGTGGCTCCGGACCCGCGACATGGGCTACCTCGACGCCGACGGCTACCTGTTCCTCTACGGACGGCGCGAGGACGTCGTCACGAGCGGCGGTGACAAGATCAGCCCCTTCGAGGTCGAGGACGTCCTCCAGCGGCACCCCTCGATCCGCGAGGCCGCCGTCATCGGGGCCGCGGACCCCATGCGCGGCGAGCGGATCGTGGCCTGGGTGGTCCCCACCGTCGAGGCGTTCGACCCCCAGGAGGCCATCCGGCACTGCACGAGCCACCTTGCTCGGCACAAGTGTCCGCACGAGGTTCGCCTGCTCGACAGGCTGCCCAAGACCAAGAACGGCAAGATCCAGCGCCACAAGCTGCGGGAATGGGCCGAGACCGAATCGGCCCCTGAGCCGACCGTCTAGCGCCCATGGGGGACCTGCTCGGCTGGTGGGCCGACAAGAGCCAGCGCTGGCGCGTTCCCATCCTGGCCACGTGGCTGGTGCTCGTCCTCCTCGGGGCGCTCGCGGCCACGTCCCTGCCCGCGGTCCTGCGCGGAGGCGGCTGGTCCCTTTCCGATTCCGAGGCCTCCATGGCCGATCGGCGCCTCGCCGAGGGCTTCGGCTGGGACACGAGCCGCACGGACACCGCCGTCTTTTCGAGCGATCGCCTCGACTGGCAGGATCCCCCCTTCCAGGACTCCGTCCGCGCGGCCCTCGCCCGCCTCAAGGCCCAACCCGGGGTCGCGCGCCTCTACTCGCCCTACACCACGGGCGATCGCCGCCTGGTGAGCCCCGATGGGCACGTCGTCCTGGCGCTCGTCTCCTATGCGGGCTCGCCCGCCGAGATCGAGCGCCGCATTCCGGCCTACCGCCGAGCACTGGGCGTCCCGGCTGCCCTCGCCGCCCACCTGACGGGTCCGGCCGCCTTCAACGTGGACATCGACGTGGCGAGCCAGGAGGACCTGCGCCGGGTCGAGACCTACACCATGCCTGTGGTGCTGGCGCTGGTGGTGGCGGTGTTCGGGTCGTTCCTGGCGGGCCTGTTGCCGGTGGCCCTCGGGCTCGCCGCGGTCGCCTTGACCATGGGCGTCCTCGCGCTCTGGGGCCGCTTCGACACCGTCTCGACCTTCGCGCCCAATGCGGCCTCCATGCTGGGCCTCGGGCTCGGCATCGACTTCAGCCTGCTCTACATCAGCCGCTTTCGCGAGGAGCTCTCCATCGGGCACCCGGTCCCGGTTGCCCTGGAGCGCACCCTCCAGACCTCCGGCCGCTCCATCCTCTACTCGGGCCTGACGCTCGCCGCCGCCATGGCCGTGGTCGCGGGGGTGACCAACGCCATCGTGCTGCGGTCCATGAGCATCGCCATCGTCCTTGTTACCCTGTTCGCGCTGGCCGCGGCCCTCACCCTCCTGCCGACGCTGCTCGGCGTTTTTGGCCAGCGCATGGCGGCCCGGCGTCCCATCCGCCAAGCCGCCATCGCCCGGCTCTGGGGGCGCTGGGCCCACCTGGTGATGCAGCACCCCTGGCGCTGGACCCTGGCGAGCAGCCTGCTACTCGCGCTGCTCGCATGGCCCACGCTCGGAATGATCAAGGGATTTCCCGAGGCCAAGGCCATCTCGACCACCTACGAGAGCCGGCGTGGCTTCGATGCCATGGCGCGGGCCTTCGGGAAGGGCCAGCTCAGCCCCCTCTACCTCACGGTCCGCACCGAGCCTGAGGGCCTCTGGAAGCCTGGCTTCCGGATGGCCCTGAGCCGCTGGGTCCAGCGCCTGGAGCGGGATCCCCGGATCGCGCGGGTCGATGCCTGGCCGCATGCAGTCGGCGAGGCCCGATACCAGGCCCTCAGTCCCATGGCCCTTGCCTTCGACCCCTTGAGCCGCCTGCGCTCCAACGTCTGGGCGAACCTCGACGGCAAGGCCGACACCACCTACCTGGTGGTCATCCCCAAGGCGGACGGGAACTCGCAGGAGGTGCGCGGCCTCATGCGCGACCTGCGGGCCGACCGGGGCCATGAGTTGTCGGGGCTCGGAGCCGAGGTGCTCGTGGGGGGTGTCACCGCGAGCGTGCACGACTTCGACCGCGGGGTCTACGGCCGCTTTCCGGCGATGATCGCGGGCGTCGTCCTCATCACCTTCGGGGTCCTGCTGCTCTTCCTGCGGTCCTTCTGGCTGCCCGTCAAGGCCGTCGTCATGACGTGCGCCTCCATCCTTGCCAGTTACGGGGTGTTGACGGCCGTTTTCCAGCATGGCGTCGGCGCGGGGCTCATCGGGCTCGACCCGCCGGGCCAGATCACCATCATCGTGCCCGTGCTCCTGTTCGCCACCCTCTTCGGGCTGAGCACGGACTACGAGGTCTTCCTGCTCACGCGCGTGCGCGAGCTACACGACGCGGGCCACTCCGACGAGGGCGCGGTCGCCACGGGCCTCGCCGTCACCGGACGCGTCATCACGGCAGCAGCCCTCATCATGGGGATGGTCTTCATGACCTTCTCGTTCAGCGGGATGACGGTCATCAAGGAGATCGGCGTGGGCCTGACCATCGGCGTGCTCCTGGACGCGACGGTGGTCCGGATCGTGCTGGTGCCCGCGACCATGCGGCTTTTGGGTCAGTGGAACTGGTGGCTGCCCGCCTCGGTGGCACGCTGGCTGCCGGCCCTCTCGCATGAGGGGCCGGTACAGAAGGACGAGCCGACCGCGGCTCGCCCATGACTCGAAAGACCTAGAGGCTGGACTTGGCGCCTACCGGGGCACTGAAGTGCCGGACCAGGAGGTCGATGAGCTGCGATCGCTTGAAGGGCTTGAGCAGGGCATCGACCGCTCCGGCCTCGATGGCGTCGATGACCTTGTAGGGCGCGGGCTCGGCCGTGTAGGCGAAGACCGTGATGTCCTTGGTCTGCTCGTTGGCCTTGAGGATCCGGATGCACTCGAGCCCGTCGTAGTGCGATCCCACGAGCTGCAGGTCCATGAAGACGACCTCGGGGCGATCGCGGAAGGCCATGCCGACGCCCTGTTCGGCATCGCTCGCAAAGCTCACCTGGCACCCCAGATTCTCCAGCATGAGCTGCAGGACCTCGCGGTTCTGGAAGTTGTCTTCGACGATGAGGACCTTGAGGAACGGGAAGGACCATGCCGGACCGGTGGAGGAGGTGACGACCGTGCACCGGCACTCCTGACATGCATGGGCGATGTAAGGGGAAACGGTCGAGGAGGACTGGTCGAGGGGAATCAGGGTCGTTTGGCAGTTCGGACAGCGCATCACTACCTCCTTGCTGGGTGGACGTATTGTACGGTTGCCCGCTTGTGCAGTCTTGGGCATGGTAACCAACACCGCCTGACCAACTTGTGGCTTGCCAGCCGAGGGTATCCCCCCATGGGGGCGAGCCCGCCGGGTGTGTGGTCGGCGGGCTCGCGGTTCGCTCAGAGAGGTGGACGAGCGATGGGAGTAGTATGCCCCAGGCAGCCTTGCGGGACAGTCATCGCGATCGCTCCCGCCGCGTGACGGCGCTTACGCCTGGTCGTCCTCTTGAGAGCATCTAACAAAACCAGGCATGTGTCGTCTGCGGCCGCTTTGCGGCTAGGGAACAGTTTTGTTAGACGCTCTCGGGGCGGTAGGACCGCCCCACGTCGCAGTAACGCTGGTAGTCGCACCAGGTGCAATGAGCATCCAAGCGAGGGATGTAGCGCTGATCGGCCTCGAGGCGCTGGATGGTCTCGTAGGCCCCCTCGAGGACGTCCTGGAGCAGGCCGGGGGTGAAGGGCAGCTTCAGGCGCACGTTGCTCGCCAGGTAATGGACGGAATGGGCGGTGGGCGTTTCCTGGAGCTTTTGCTCGATGAGGTAGTGGTAGATGGCGAGCTGCTGGACGGTCTGGGGACGCACCGTCTCGGGCGCGTGCCCGGACTTGTAGTCGATGATCTCGAGGGTGCCGTCGGGCATGCGATCGACGCGGTCGACGATGCCAAGCAAGACCGTGCCCTTGTAGGGCGCGCTCATGCGCTTTTCGAGCAGGACCGGCAGGCCATCGACGCCCGACCAGGTCTCGTAGTAGGCCGCGAGCAGCTCCTTGCCGCGGGCGAGCTCCGCGGCCTCGTGCTCCTTGGAGTCATAGCCGGCGCTGGTCCAGGCGGCCTCGAGCTGACGCTGGGCGGTCTCGAGCGTTTGCTCCTGCGGGCCGCCCTGCTCGTGGACCACTTGCAAGGTGCGGTGCAGCGAGATGCCGAAGCTCTGGTTCGCCCAGGCGCGGCGCGGCAGCTTGCGGACGTACTGGAAATAGTACTGGCGCGGGCAGGTCTGGTAGACGCCGAGCTTGCTGGGAGAGTACTGGGGTTGACGCACGCGGCACCTCATCGTCGGCGCCGGATCCGCCCCAACGCCACGATCAGCATGCTACCACGGCAAGAAGCCCCTGACTGGTGTAGAATGAGGGGGATTTTGCCGCCGGCATGGCCGCCGGATGGGCCGCTGGAGATGACCAGCCATACCGGGAACGCCGCATGATGATGGAAACCACCAACCAATCCGTTAAGACCCGCCTCCTGGAGGCCCTCACGACCAAGACCGCCAAGGTCGGCGTCATCGGCATCGGCTACGTGGGCCTGCCGTTGGCCGTCGAGAAGGGCAAGGTCGGCTTCTCGGTGGTCGGCTTCGACCGCAACGCCGAGCGCGTGGCCAAGGTCAACCGCGGCGAGAACTACATCGACGACGTCCAGGATACCGAGCTGAAGGAGCTGGTCGAAAAGGGGCTGTTGCGGACCACCACCGACTTCAGCGAGCTTGCGACCTGCGACGTGGTGGTCATCTGCGTGCCCACCCCGCTCACCGAGACGCGCGACCCGGACATCCAGTACATCGTCAACGTCGCCGAGCAGCTCGCCCCGCAGTTGCGCCCCGGCCAGCTGGTCTCCCTGGAGAGCACCACCTACCCCGGCACCACCGAGGAGGTCCTGTTGCCCATCCTCGAGAAGAGCGGTCTCTCGGTCGGCGAGGACTTCTTTTTGGCCTTCAGCCCCGAGCGGGTGGACCCGGGCAACGCCCGCTACACCACCAAGAACACCAACAAGGTGGTCGGCGGCGTCACCGAGAGCTGCCTGGAGGTGGCCCGGACCTTCTACCAGCAGACCATCCTGCACGTGGTGCCCGTCACCAGCCCCAAGGTCGCCGAGATGACCAAGGTCTTCGAGAACACCTTCCGGGCCGTGAACATCGCCCTGGTCAACGAGCTCGCGCTCTTGTGCGACAAGATGGGCATCAGCATCTGGGAGGTGGTGGACGCCGCCAACACCAAGCCCTTCGGCATCATGCGCTTCGACCCGGGCCCCGGCGTCGGAGGCCACTGCATCCCCATCGACCCCTTCTACCTCACCTGGAAGGCCCGCGAGTACGACTTCCACACCCGCTTCATCGAGCTGGCCGGCGAGATCAACGTCCTGATGCCCTACCACGTCCGCGAGAAGATCCTGCGCGCCCTGGGCCGCCAGCGGAAGAGCCTCTTCGGCAGCCGGATCCTGCTCCTGGGCGCGGCCTACAAGAAGGACATCAACGACTGGCGCGAGAGCCCCACCCTCAAGCTCATCGACATCCTGAAACAGGATGAGGTGGAGCTCGCCTATCACGATCCCTACGTGCCCGAGTTCTCGTATCACGGGCAGCACTACACGAACACGGACCTGGAAGCCGGCCTTGCGTGGGCCGACTGCGTGGTCATCATGACCGAGCACCGG
>DATNQJ010000053.1:0-7184 GCA_036704085.1 Stenomitos sp. | reverse complement strand
CTTCCTTGACGAGGAGGCCCGAGTCGGTCAGGGAGCGAATCAGCTCGCAGAGGTAGAAGGGATTGCCCTCGGCCTTCTGGAGCGCCTCGGTGAGCAACTGCCGGAAGCGCTGCTCCTCGACCGGACCCTTGAGGTCCAGGAACGACCGGATGAGGGCCTCTCCGTCCTCGTTGGACAGGGGCCGGATCCGGAGCCGGGTGACGGCGAGCAAGGAGTCGTCCGGCAGGGCGCCTTCGCCCTCCGGCCGGTACTGGGCCAGGAGCATGAAGGGGTGCTGCTGGCCCGCTTGCAGGCCGAGCGCCTGGATGAAGGCGGCAAGCCAGCCGCGCGAGGCCTCGTCCACCCATTGCAGGTCGTTGAGCGAGAGCATCGTGGGGGCTGCCTCGGGGTGCAGGAGATAGCCCGTGAGCGTCTGGGTGGCGAGGCCCTGGAGCGTCTCGGGAGCGAGGAGCTTGAGCTCGGCCGAGCGCGGAGCGAGCCCGAGGAAGTAACCCATGAGCTCGGCATCCCGGTCGGGCTGGAGGCTGTCCTGGCCCTCGCACCAGGAGGTGAGGCGCGCGTGGTCGAGGGGGCCCTCGGACGGACCGACCAGATCGGTGATGAGAGAGGCGGTCAGCGCGTAGGTCACCTCGCGCTGGTAGGAGAGGCAGCGGGCCCTGAGCACGCGCCAGCCCTTGGGCATGGCCGAGCGGGCGATGAACTCGCGGGCAAGCCGGCTCTTGCCGATGCCCGCCTCGCCGACCAGGAGGGCGAGCTGGGGCGTGCCCGAGTGGGCTGCCTCGAGGGCCAGCTCGAGCTTCAAGAGCTCGACCTCGCGCCCGATGAACTCGGGCCGCTCCTGGACGCTCAGCTGCTCGGGCCCGCGGGGCGAGCGGGGCTCGAAGACCCGGACCGCCCGCGAGCGGCCGGGCGCCACCACCGGGTCGAGCTCCACGAACTCCCAGCAGTGCTTGGTGAGCCGGCAGGTCTCCTCGGAGACGAGGATCCCGCCCGGTCGGGCGCTGGCTTCCATCTTGGAGGCGAGGTTGACCGTGTCGCCGAGCACCGTGTAGTCGCGCTTCTGGGCGCCGCCCACGGCGCCTGCGACCACCAGCCCGGTGTTGAGGCCTACCCGGACCTTGAGGCGGATGCCCGTCTTCTTCTCGAGGTTATCGGCGAAGTCGCGCGCGGCCTCCTGCATCTCCCAGGCCGCCGCCAGGGCCCGCTCGGGGTCGTCCTCGTGGGCGACCGGGGCGCCGAAGATCGCCATGATGGCGTCCCCGATGTACTTGTCGACCACGCCGCCGTACTTGTAGATCGGGCGGGTGAGCACCGTGAAGAAGCGGTTGACGATGGACGTCACGGCCTCGGGGTCCAGCTTCTCGCTCATGGCGGTGAAGCCCGACACGTCGGTGAACAGGACCGTGACCACCCGGCGATCGCCGGGTCCGGTCGCCGCGGCCATGGGCAGCCCGCAGGATTCGCAGTAGAGCGAGCCCGCCGGGTTGTCGTGGCGGCACCCGGGGCAGCTCGCGGCGAGCTTGGAGCCGCAGTTGCCGCAGAAGCGGGTGCCGGGGGAGATGGGGGCTTGGCAGGAAGGACAGTTCAAGCGTTGGGATCCTTCGCGGGATCGGGCGCGAGTGGCGCCAGGAGACGATCGCCCGTTCATTATACCGGATCTCGCCTCCTCTGATCGCCCTCACGCTCATGCGGGGCGAGCATCCGGAGGTGGGATCGCCGTGAGGCCCGCGGAAAGCCCCTCTGGCGGAAGCTTGACGAGCCATTTCGAGGGGTCTTATGATTCGTTAGCAAAGTTTTGCAAACGATCTCTCCCTCCCGTGACAGAAAGGAATCCGACCGAGATGCAGCGCGCCACTCGTCTTTTGCCGATCGCCCTCGCCATGGCCGTGAGCCTCGCTCCGGCCGCTCTGGCCAAGCAGCAGGGAGGCGGCGGTGGCACCAGCGCCACCCAGCAGCACAAGATGTCCGGAATGCAGCACATGCTGCCCGGGGGCATCTCCATGAAGGGCCAGATGGACCATGCCTACACTGAGGCCCTTAACGCCCATGAGGCGGTGGCCATGGGCATGAACGACATGGCGGCCAACCACCTGTCCAACGTCGACCTGGTCCTGAGCCACCTCGCGGATCAGATGGGCGGCGGTGGCGGCGCCCAGGGCCAGATGATGATGATGACCCCGCAGATGAAGAGCCAGTTCGACGCCATCCGTCAGGACGCCTCCAACCTGCGCGGCAACCTGGGGGACCGCCCCACCGCCCTCAAGGGGACCGCGCAGCTGGTCTCGCGCTTCGTCAACTTCTACGACGCCATGGGCGCCCAGGCCATGGGCGGTGGCGGCGGCATGGCCGCCAAGGCGATGCAATCGCCCGCAGAGCTGGTGGGCAACGCCGGCCGCATGATCGCCGAGGCTCAGGCGTCGCTCGCCGGCCGTGACTTCGAGGCGGCGAGGCTGCATGTCAAGGACGCGCTGAACCATCTCCAGATGGCCGAGCAGTCGGCGACCACCAACCAGATCGCCAGCGTCCAGATCACGCGCATCCGGGTGCTGCGCACGGATGCCAACAAGCTCGACGGCGAGATCGGCAGTCGCGGGGCCAATGCCCTCAAGCTGGCGGGTGCCCTCGTGAACCGGATCGGCACCGAGCTGCCCGCCATCGCCGACGCCAGCATGGGCGGCGGCGCCGGCATGCAGCCGATGCGCCAGCAGCGCTAGCGCCCGCGGCTTTTGCGCTAAGGTCGTCACCACCAGAGCCGGGGGGAGCGGGCTGACCGCTCCCCCCGGCTCTTTACGCGCGTTCGCAAGTTGCCTAGACTGGAGCTCCTGCCCCTTTTTCAACCAGGGAGTCACCGTCTTGAACCAGCCACAAATCGCCGAACGCCTCGAAGCGATCGCCACCCTCATGGAACTGAAGGGCGAGAACCCCTTCAAGATCAAGGCCTTCACCTCCGGAGCCCGGCTCGTCGAGACGCTGGAGGCCGACCTCGCCGAGTTGGTCGCGGCGGGCTCGTTGCGCTCGATCAAGGGGATCGGGCCGGCTCTGGCCGAGGTCATCACGGAGCTCGTGACGACCGGCCAGTCCACGGTCTACACCGAGCTCAAGGCCGACACCCCCGAGGGCCTGATCGAGATGCTCACCGTTCCGGGGCTCGGCCCCAAGAAGATCAAGGCCATCTACGAGGGCCTCGGCATCACCACCGTGGGCGAGCTGGAGTATGCCTGCAACGAGAACCGCCTGGCGGGCCTGGCGGGCTTCGGGGCCAAGACGCAGGACAAGATCCTCGCGGGCATCCAGCTCATGAAGCAGAGCCGCGGCAAGTTCCTGTGTTCGGAGGCCCTGGGCGTGGCCGAGGAGCTGCTGAAGGCGCTGCAGGGCCATCCGGCGGTCCAGCGTTCGGCGATCGCAGGCTCGCTGCGCCGGGCCAAGGAGACGGTCAAGGACGCGGACCTCATCGCCTCCTCGGACGAGGCCGAGGCCGTCATGGCCTTCTTCGTCTCCCTGCCCCAGGTCAAGGAGGTCGTCGCCCATGGTCCGACCAAGAGCTCGGTCCGCCTGGAGAACGGCCTGTCCATCGATCTGCGGGTGGTCAGGGACGCGGACTATCCCTTCACGCTGCACCACTTCACGGGCAGCAAGGAGCACAACACGCTCATGCGCCAGCGCGCGCTCTCCCGCGGCCTCAAGCTCAACGAGTACGGCCTGTGGCGCGGCGAGGAGCGCATCGAGTGCCGGGACGAAGAGGAGATCTTCAAGGCCCTGGACCTGGCCTACGTGCCGCCCGAGCTGCGCGAGGGCATGGGCGAGCTGGAGCTCGCCGAGGCCCGGACGCTGCCCGAGCTGGTCTCCCAGGGCGACCTCGCGGGGATCTTCCACGTCCACACCACCTTCTCGGATGGGGCGGGCACCCTCGAGCAGATGGTCAAGGCCGCCCAGGCCCTGGGCTACCGCTACATCGGGATCTCGGACCACTCGCAGGCCGCGGCCTACGCCCACGGCCTCACGCCCGAGCGCATCGCCGAGCAGCATGCCGAGATCGATCGCTTGAACCAAGCGCTCACGGGGATCCGCATCCTCAAGGGCATCGAGGCGGACATCCTCGCGGACGGCTCGGTGGACTACGACCCCGAGGTGCTCGCGCGCTTCGACTTCGTCATCGCGAGCATCCACTCGCGCTTCGGCATGGACAAGGAAGCCATGACCGAGCGGATCGTGCGCGCCCTCCGCAACCCGTACGTCACGATCCTGGGCCACATGACCGGCCGCCTGCTGTTGTCACGCGAGCCCTACGAACTGGATCTCGAGCGGATCTTCCGGGAGGCCGCCGAGCATGGGGTCGCCATCGAGCTCAACGCCAATCCCCATCGTCTGGACCTGGACTGGCGCTACATGCGGCGGGCGTTGGAGTTGGGGGTGACGATCGCCATCAACCCGGATGCGCACTCGGTCTCGGGCCTCCAGCACGTGCGCTACGGCGTGGGAATCGCCCGCAAGGGGGGCGTGCCGGCTGAGCGAGTGCTCAACAGCCTGGACGCCGAGGCCCTCGCGGAGCGGCTGGCCGCTCGGCGCGAGCGGGCCATGGCTGAGGCTCAGTAGCCGACGATCTCCCGCTCGAAGCTCGCTACTTCGCCGCAGGCCGTGCAGACCCAGATCTCGCGCACGACGTTGGCTTCGCTGAGCCAGATCTCGCGGTCCTGCTGCATCCGACCCGAGCAGTGCCGGCATTTCATGGCCGCCTCCTTCTGGTGATAGGGTGGGCGGGGGAAGTCTAGCACGGGGCGAAGGGCGGGAATAGGTCAACGTGGCCAACGTTCGAAGGGGGAAGCCATGGCCGTGGAGTTTCGGGAGCTCAAGCCGCACGACGCGCCAGCCTTGCAGGCGGTCTACGCGACCGTGCCCGCCTACTATGACCTGTTCGGAGGGTTGAACCCGGAGGAGGCCCACAAGGCCTTGACCGAGTCGCCGGGGGTGGGGGACTCCCACCACGCGTGGGGCGTCTACGACCAGGGCGAGCTGGTGGGGCATCTGGACTTCCTCCTGGGCTACCCCGAGCCCACCACGGCGTATCTCGGCCTGCTCTTGATCCGGGGCGATCGCCACGCCCGGGGCCTGGGCCGTCAGGCCTTCGAACAATGGCTGGCGTGGGTCATGGCGGGCCCCTTCGAGCGGGTCCGCCTGGGCATCGTCGAGGGCAACGAGCCGGCCGTGGCCTTCTGGAGTCGCGTGGGCTGCCGGCCCATCGGCGAGCGCAAGTCCATCACCATCAATGAACGGCCGGTGTGGGTGCAGATCTGGGAGTTCCGCTTCTAGGAGCCCGCCTCGCGTTGTGGCGTCCCGGAGCGGGAGCTATGCTCTCTCGGGAAGTGCGAGGAGGGCAGCCATGACAGACGTGCGGAAGATCCCGGGGTTCGATCCGACGGCCATCGAGCACGAGGTCGACGAGGAACAGGGCGAGCTGGGCGAAGAGGTGGCGCTCGCGGGGCCGGGCGGCGAAGGCGCCGAGCTCCAGGACGCGCGGGAGGCCCACGCCGAGCCTCCGCCGGACGAACGAGGCTACCGCAACCTGAACGAATGACCTGCCGATCAGCGCCGGGGGGGCCCGCATGGGCCCCCCCGGTCGTTAGGGGGTGCTGGCGAGTTCGAGCAGCTTGAGCACCGTGCGCCAGTTCCGGCCCGTGCTCGTCGTCTTGAGGCGGCGATCGAAGTAGTCGTTGGTGAGCTTGGTGTCCCGGAGACCGTTTCCGAACTGGCAGTAGATCTCGCGCCCCACCACCTGGAACCGGTCGCCGGGCGATCGCTCCGGATCCAGGCTTTGCAGCGCCTCCGGCGTGGGAGACGCGGCCAGGAACATGACCAGGATCGTGTCGGGATCCGCCCCCGCCGCGAGGAAGGGGTTCGCCGGGACGACCGTCTCGAACTCCGCGCGCGTGCGTATGACCAAGGGCACGCGCAGGCCCTTCTCCTCCAGGATGCGCGCCGAGAGGCGCTCGGCGAGCTCCCGGTCCTGCCCGGCTGCGGCCCGGAAGACCACGTTTCCGCTCTGGATGTAGGTCTGGACGTCCTGGCAGCCGATGTCCCGGCACATCCGGGACAGGTCCGCCATGGGCAGCTTGTTCTTGCCCCCGACGTTGATGCCGCGCAACAGGCCGATGTAGGTTTCGAGCAACGGAGGTCTCCCTGAAATCAGGGAAGGCCCCCTTCCGCCGGGAAGGGGGCCTTCCGAGTGTGTGATTACTTGCCGCGGTTGCCCGTCGCGATCAGGACCAGGCCCTGCTTGGGGCGCAGGGTGAGGGGCACGTCGCCGCCCTTGACCGTGTAGGACTGGCCCGTGAGGGCGTCCTTGAGAGGGGTGCCGTCCGCATAGACCGAGCTCACGTCGAGGTCCCACTGGCGGTTGGCGTTGCTGTTGTTGAGCATCACCACGACCTTATTCTGCTTGTCCTCGCGGACATAGGCGTAGAGCCCCAGGTCGTTGTGGCGCCGCAGGCCGCGGAAGCTGCCCGTGCGCAGGGCCGAGAGGGAGTTGCGCAGGCCGATCATGGTCTTGTAGTGGTTCAGGACGTCCATGTTGTAACGGGAGCTGTCCGTCGGGAAGCACTGGCGGTTGTCGGGATCCTTGGAGCCCGTCATGCCGACCTCGTCGCCGTAGTAGACGACCGGAGCGCCGGGGTAGGTCATCTGGAAGGTGACGGCCAGCTTGAGCCGATCGAAGTCGCCCCCGACGATGCTCGCGAAGCGCTCGACGTCATGCGAGCTGATGAGGTTGAACTGCGCGTAGGAGATCTCGGGGTCGTACTTGTTGCGCAGGCCGTTGATCCAACTCTCGAACTGATCGACGTTGAGCGCGGGGACGTGATCGCCCACCGGGCCGTTGTAGCCGCCGTTGAAGAAGCCCATCATGGCGTTGCGCAGCGGGTAGTTCATCACCGAGTCGAACTGGTCGCCCTGCAGCCAGCGGTCGGCCTCGTTCCAGATCTCGCCCGTGATGTAGGCGTTGGGGTTGATGGCCTTGGCCTTCGCGCGGAAGGTACGCCAGAAGTCGTCGTTGTCGATCTCGTTGGGCACGTCCAGGCGCCAGCCGTCCGCGCCCTGCTCGATCCAGTAGCGGGCCGCATCCAGCAGGTAGCGCCGCACGGCGGGCGTATCGGTGTTGAACTTGGGCAGGTCTTTGTATCCCCACCAGGCTT